>JAHJAQ010000061.1 GCA_018813975.1 Microcaldota archaeon | reverse complement strand
TTCACTAAATCAACGGCCCGGTCTTCAATCTTGTTCGAAAAAAATCCCAAGCCAAAATCAACAAACACCAGTTCTTTTCCACTAACAATAATATTGCTTGTGGTAAGGTCTCCATGAATAATGCCGGCAGTGTGCAATAAAGCAATTTTTTTTCCAATGGCTTTACACCAGTTTGCATGTTGTTTTCCCAAAACGGTTTTCAATGCTTTTCCTGGAATCCATTCCATCCATAACTGGTGCTTTTTTTTATCTACTTTTAATAACGTGGGCGTTCTTACTGTTGCTTTTTTGGCGTGGTGTAATAGAATGGCTTCTTGTTTGGTGCGTTGTTTTCGGATTTTTTCATCTAAAATAGCAGTACGGTATTTTTTTGGAATTCTTTTTTTGAGCAAAGCATCTTGTTTCCAATGCTTTGTTTTGTATAATACTGCTTCTGCGCCACGCTTGATCAGCTTCATATAATATAGTATAATAAAAAGTCATTTAAATGAGCAATTGGTGAAACCTTGCAAAGCGTTTTTTTGCGGGCTTTTTGAAAAAATGGCCTGAAGGGCATGCGAAGCTTTTTTCGTAAACCTTTTGAAATTGTGCCGAAGGCACAAGTCAGAAGGACTGTTTTTTGTAAACCTTTTGGAAAAAGGTTTAAGGGCAGAATTGTTCGGCAATTTGTTTGGATTGGGTAATGCTTTGCTGGCTTCCCAGAATGCTTGTTTTGAGAATTTCAAAATCTATTTGGGTTTGTTGGCTTTGAGCAGGATAATCCGTTGTAAAAGAATCCAAATTTTTTCCGGCCAAAGTGGCTTGGGTTTTTGCCTGGTCAAAGAATGAAATTGCTTTGCCTAAATTGCTTGTGGGTTCGCAGGACGGAAAAGCAAGGTTTGCGAATTGGGCTTGTTCTTGGCCTACTAAAATGTTTTGTTGCATGTGAATTAGGTTTAGTTCCATTTCAATTAACAATAAAATGGCTTGCTGGTCTGTAGAAATGCCTTGTTTTTTAATGGTTTCTTGGAGTGCCGTGATTTCGAGTTCTAGGGCATTTAATTGTTCTAAAGTGGGGGGCACTAAATTTTGGGTGTCGCTTCCGTTTCGATTTAGTACGTTGGAAAAATCAGTATTGTATTGTGCAAATCCGGCTGTTCCAATACAACCCATGCTCAAGAAAACCGCAAGAAATAAAATGCCTAATACTGAATAACGCATACAAACCGTAAAAAAGACTCTAATAGACTATTTAATGCATTCGTCTGCTTTTAGAGCACTTTATTTTAAAAAATCGAAAACGCTTTTTCGTTTTGCTTTCATTCCGTTTTGTTCGTTCAATTCTTCAAACAATTTTCGTTCTTTTCGTGATAATTTGCTTGGGGTAAGCACTTTGACTTTTACAAACTGGTCTCCTTGCCTTCCGGAATTCAGGTCTTTTACGCCTTTTCCTTTCATGCGAAAAATCGTGTCGGTTTGCGTTCCAGAAGGAATATCGAGCATGGCTTTTCCTTTCAAAGTAGGGACTTCGAGTTTGGTTCCCAAGGCAACTTCGCTAAATGATAATGGGGTTTCAAAGAAAATATCCGGTCCATCTCTTTTGAAGAACTTGTGTTTTTCTACAAAAACAACCACAAACAAATCGCCTTGTGATCCTTTTCCAATACCGGTATTTCCTTCTCCTTGCAAGTGCAAGTGCATGCCGGTTTCTATTCCCGCAGGAATTTTTACTTTTATTTTGCGGTTTTTTCTAATTTTTCCTTTTCCCCTGCAGTGGTTGCATGGTTTTTCAATTATTTTTCCTTCCCCGCCGCACTGGGCGCAAGTAGTTTGTGTAGAAAAAAGTCCGAACGGTGTTTGCTGGGTTTTTTGAAGCAATCCTTTTCCATTGCATCTTGAACAGGTTTTTTTGCCACTATCTCCTTTTTCAGCTCCGCTTCCATAACAATCACTACAATTTTCTATGCGTTCTATTTCAATGGTTTTAGTAACACCAAAAATTGCTTCTTTGAATGGAATGGAAATATCTACTCTAAGATTTTCGCCATGTTGATCTCTTTTTTTCCTTCCCCCAAACAAGTCTGTAAAAGAAGAAAAGCCTTCAAAACCAGAAAAGTTTTCGAATAAATCCGAAAAATCAAAGTCAATCCCTCCCCCCCCAAAACCACTAAAATCGCGAAATCCTTGATATCCAGAAAATCCTTCGGTGGCATGACCAAACTGGTCATAGTTTTGTCTTTTTTGGGAATCGCTTAGGACATTATAGGCTTCTAGGGCTTCTTGAAATTTTTCTTTGGCTTTTGGATCAGCGCTCACATCAGGATGGTATTTTTTGGCCAAGCGCTTGTAAGCAGACTTTATTTCTTCCGAAGAAGCATTCTTGGAAATTCCCAGTATTTCATAATAATCACTTTTTGCAGCCAAATTCATTCCTCTTGTTGATTAGTACCACACCAAAAGATAGAAACTCTTATTTATTTTTCTTTTTGGTCATCTTCTTCTACCGTGTAATCGGCATCCACAACTTTTTCTTTCCCTTCTTCTGGTGTTTCTGTTTTGGTTTTCTGGGCTTGTTGTTGCTGTTCTTGAGCTTTTTTGTATAGTTCGGTTGAAGCCGCTTGTACGATTTGATTGAGTTCTTCCAATTTGGCCTTGATTTTTTCAGTGTCTTTTTGTTCTGGTTTTAGTAATTCTTTGAGTTCTTCATTGGTTTTTTTGATTTTTTCTTGTTCCGATTCGGAAATCTTGCCTTTCATTTCACTCATTAGCTTGTCGGTGGCATACGTGGTTGCTTCGGCTTGGTTGAGGATTTCGGCTTTTTCCTTGAATTTTTGGTCTTCTTCTGCATGGACGTCTGCTTCTTTTTTCATGCGTTCAATGTCTTCTTCGGATAGTTTTTGAGAAGCCACAATTTTGATGCTTTGTTCTTTTCCAGTTCCCATATCTTTTGCATGGACCTGTACAATTCCATTGGCGTCAATATCAAAAGTAACCTCGATTTGAGGAATGCCTCTGGGTGCAGGTGGAATTCCCACTAATTGGAACCTTCCTAATGTTTTGTTTTCACTGGCCTGGCTTCTTTCTCCTTGTAGCACATGAATATCCACTGCTGTTTGGTTGTCTGCTGCAGTTGAAAACACTTGGCTTTTTTTAGTGGGAATGGTTGTGTTTCTTTCAATTAGTTTGGTAAAAACCCTGCCCAATGTTTCAATTCCAAGACTTAATGGTGTTACATCTAATAGCAACACGTCTTTTACTTCTCCGGCTAGTACTCCTCCTTGAATGGCAGCGCCTTGGGCCACGCATTCCATAGGGTCCACGCCTCTTTCAGCCTTTTTGCCCGCGATTTTTTCCACAAATGCTTGTACCGTCGGCATTCGGGTGGGGCCCCCCACTAGAATGATTTTACTGATATCCGTTACACTGGTTTTGGCATCTGCTAATGCTTGGTTAACGGGTTTTTCGCATTTTTTGATAATGGGTGCTACCAGTTCTTCTAGTTTGGCGCGCGAAATTTTTTTGATCAAGTGTTTGGGTTCGTTATTAATCGCGGTAATATAGGGTAAATTAATTTCGGTTTCGAGTGTATTGGATAATTCGATTTTGGCTCTTTCAACAGCATCCCGTAATCGTTGAATGGCTTTTTCGTCTTTTGTGAGATCAACACCTTCTTGTGTTTTGAATTCTTGTACCACAAAATCAAAGAGCACTTGGTCCATGTCCGTTCCCCCCAATTGGGTGTCGCCACTCGTGGATTTGACCTCGAACACACCGCCCCCAAATTCCATAACCGTTACATCTAATGTTCCCCCGCCAAAATCAAATACGAGAATTTTTTGTTCTTTTTCGGTTTTGTCAATGCCATAGGCAAGAGAAGCTGCGGTGGGTTCGTTAATAATTCTAACCACCTCTAATCCAGCGATTTCGCCGGCATCTTTGGTGGCTTGTCGTTGATTATCATCAAAATAAGCTGGCACAGTAATAACGGCTTTTTTGATTGGTGTTCCTAAAAAAGATTCTGCGTCTTTTTTTATTTTTTGTAAAATAAAAGCAGAGATTTGTTGGGGAGAATATTCTTTTCCGTGAATTTTGTATTTGTGGTTGGTGCCCATTTTTCGTTTAGCAGCAGTAATGGTTCCTTGTGGATTGCTAACCGCTTGTCGCTTGGCTGGTTCTCCCACTAATAATTGGTTTTCTTTGGAAAAAGCCACTACACTAGGAAATGCTTTTCCATACAAACTGGTTCCTTCTGCACTGGGAATGATTTTTGATCTGCCTCCTTCTAAAACAGCAGCTGCACTGTTCGATGTTCCCAAATCAATTCCAATAATTTTTTCTTTTCCCATTTTTTGGTTCCTCCTGTAGATTCAAACATTCTTGTAATTTTTTTATTTTTATGCTGCCATGAAAAAACGTTTTATGCCTGGCCCCGGAAACGGTATTTCCGTAGGGGTTTTTTCATCATCAAACCCCGGGATATGAACATTTTTTGCAGTCTTTTCAGCTTTTTTATTTTGTTCCATTTTTATTCGCCTTCCTTTTCTTTTTCAATCTTGTTTATTTTTACTTTGGCATGACGTAATACCTGGTCATTCAACCAAAATACTTTTTGCAATTCTTCCAAAACAATTTCTTCTGGTTTGGAAGGGTTGTGCTCGGTTATCAAACAATCGTGTTGGTGGGCATCAAATTTTTTTCCCTTGCTTTCCATGGGCTTCAAGCCCATTTTTTGAAGGCTTTCTTTGAACTGTTGGGCAATGGGTTCCAAGGCTTTTTTTTCAGAGGCTTCTGCATGACGCAAAGCCTCTTCCAAGGAATCCCATACTGGTAATAATCCCTGAATGGTTTCAGCCTTACTCAATGCCAAAAGGACTTGTTTTTCTTTTTCGGTTCTTTTTTGATAGTTTTCGAATTCTGCTCGATTGCGCTGTAATAACTCTGTGAGTTCTGCTACTGTTTCTTCGAGTTTTACCCCATTTTTTTGGCTTTTGGAACTCTTTTCGTGCGTTTTAGAGTGGTTTTCGGGCCTTTTCTGAGGTGAAGAGGGCTCTTGGCCTGGATTCGGGTTGTGGGACAGGGGCTGTTTCATAAAACACCAAAACGTCTAAACTATCTGGACTTTTACAACCTTTCTTGAACAATCTTTTTTTAAGGCTTTCTTTGGCCGTTATACTTTATGCCTATTCAACCCATTCGTAGGGCTTCTTTTCGATTGATGATTCGAAGGGTAGAACCCCCCTTTTCGAATAATTTGGAAGAAGAATTGAACTGGATCTGCCAGTCTTTGGGCTTTTTTGAGGTTATTGACAAGGAAAAAACCGCGGCAGCTGTGTTTAAGGAAATCGTGACTGCAACGGAAAATGGCCAAGCCCTTACGAGTACTGCAATTGCGGATCAAGTGGGTATGAGCAGGGGCGCGGTTATCAATCATTTGAATAATTTATTGCGTTCTGGCTTGGTGGTGCGTCATGGAAGATATTATTCCAGCAGGAGTAAGTCCATGGTGCGCACGATAGAGGAAATTGAAGAGGATATTGACAGGATTTTTGACAAAATCAAGAATCGCGCCAAACAAATCGATGAAAAACAAGGATTAAGCGTAGAAGAATGATTATCAGCCTTTTGAAAAACCCGATTCGAACTTTGTTCGAATGGGCCCTTTTTTGCTCCAGCAAAAAACGGGAGACTGGAGAAAACCCAAATTAGACGAGCTATTTATTAACGCCAATTCGCTAGTTATTTCGGTGCTATAATGGGTTTTTGGAAGAGCCTTGTTTTGTTGCCAGGTATGGTCGTGCACGAGTTTGCGCATGTTCTGGGCTGTCTACTTACAGGAACCAGGGTTCACAAGGTCAAGTGGTTTGGCACGAGCGAGGCTTTTGTCAAGCATGACAAGCCAGGGGCGCTAGCCGGATTGATTATTTCATTAGCCCCTTTTGTTTTGGGAAATGTCCTGGGTTTTTGGTTTTTGCAACAATCGTTTCTTTCTTTTTCAGCATGGGATTTTTTGGGAATAGTGTTTTTTTGGTTTGGGGCTTCTCTCGTGTTATTGGCTTTTCCTTCTAAAGAGGATGCGGAAAATGCGTTTGAGGCTTTTGTGGATTCGTATCGTGAAAAGATTTTTGACAAAAATTCTATTCTAGTAAAACTGGCGTGGCTGATAACGATTCCCTTTGTTTTTATTCCCTTGGTCCTTGTTCTTGGTTTTATTCTCTTATTCAATTATGCTTTTTTCTTGCGCCTGGTGTGGGCGGTATTGTTCATTATCATTGCTGCTGGCTAGTTGTTTTCAGTAGCTATTTTAATCATTGAATGTCCTATTCTATCATGGCGCCTGGTAAAAATCCGGTTCTGCAAAAAAAGCGGGCAAGTCTTCGTGGCGGTCGTCGAAATCGTTCTTTAGTAAGAGGAGCGCGCTTAAAGGCGGGCTGGGGCTTGCGCGTTTTAGCCAACAAGGCAGACCAGCACACCACCAGTCCAACCGTTAGAAGACATATTGATCGTTTTGTTCGAGCTCCAGCGAAAAAAGTTCTTCCGAAGAGAAGAACACCTTTTTTGCCAGGCGAAGTTTTTGTTCCTTTCAGAGAATTTGGGAATTCTGGTCCGGAAATTGAGTTGGCTTTTAGGAATCTTCGAAAAAGCGTTTTTTGGAAGAGAAATAAAGGGAAATTATATCCGGCAGGGTATTTTTTGGGTGCTGCTGCTATTTCTCCTATCGCGTTCATATTACCAAACCCACTTTTATCTTTAGCTCCTGGGGTGGCTGCAGCAGGAGGTATTGTGGCAATAAAAATTATTAGCAGTAAGGCCATTAAGAAAACTAGTGGGAGTATTGCAGTAGTAAAAGATTTTTTGGATAGGACTAATATTCCAAAATTGCGAGAATTAGCTGATTCGAAGAAACACAACTTTGTTATGGCAGATGTGGAAAATAACGGTTTTAGATTCTCCAAGCTTCCGCCCAAAACATTAGATTTAGTTATTAGGTTATCCAAAGAGAAAAAAGGGGGTCTTATTGTGATAAATTCTAAAACTGGCAAAGTGGTTCGTGGAACAGTGGATGGAGAACAAATTATTCCTGCTTCAGAGCGCCGAGGTGGAGAAGAAAGGCGTGGGTCAAGAGGAGACCGTAGGCAAAGAAGAAAAAACCGCCGAGCCCCTCCAGAAGCGCGGGAAACCCATCGCTTCTAACTGAATTGCTAATGGGGTGCTGGTTTTTTATTCTACAAATCCGCTTTTTTTGCAGTATGGTAGTACGGAAAAAACTGAAAAAGCGCTTGTTGCGCGCCCAGAAAAGCAAGTCTTTTGCGCTCTTGGTATGGGTGGAGATTCTTCTAGTGTTGACCCTGATACTGGGCTTGATTGTGTATGTAAGCCCGGAAATTGATTTGATTCCCGCTCCCTTAAACAAGTTTTTGTTTGTGGCAACCATTTCTGTTATTCTGGCGGGTCTTGCCATTTTGTTGTATGTTTTTGCGAACCGTAATTTTGTTAAAAAAACCACAAAAGAAAAATTAGGTATTGCCAAAAAAGTACCTCAAATTCCGGCCTTGCTAGTGCTCGAGTTTTTTTTGATTATGGTGCTGGTGGTGGCTACTTTTATTTATTTGGATTCAGAATACAACGTTATTGCATGGCCGTTTAATGTGTTCTTGTTTTTAATCGTGCTGGGCATTGTAGCCTATCTTTACACATACTCTGAAGAGTTTCGAAAACAAAGCCGTGGCTATTTTAGTATTCGAAAAAGATGGTAATTCGCTTTTCAACGATTTTTTTCTTTTTGCACCAGAACCCCTTTTAAACTAGAAGGAGCCCCTCTATTTTGAATGATTTTTTGGAGCATCGGGTACTATGATTGTGGGAACCATAAAAGAAATCAAGAATAATGAAAATCGCGTGGGTTTAACCCCCCAAGGCGCATACCGCTTGGTGCAAGAAGGTCACACGGTTTTAGTGGAAAAAGATGCTGGAATTGGAAGCGGGTTTTCAAACGAGGATTTTGAAAAGGCTGGCGCTCAAATAGAATCCTATGCTCGAACCGTTTGGAAAGAAGCCAAACTAATTGTAAAAATAAAAGAACCCTTGTCCCCAGAGTTTGATTTAATCCAGCCAGAACAAATTATTTTCACGTACTTTCATTTTGCTTCGAGCCAACCCTTATTGGATGCCATGCTTAAAAGCAAGGCAACGTGTATTGCCTATGAAACGATTGGTGAAAAAAGCAAGCATCCCTTATTAGCCCCGATGTCAGAGGTAGCGGGAAAAATGGCTACTTTAATGGGCACTTATTTTTTAGCCAAGTTTGCGGGGGGAAAAGGAATTCTGGTTAGCGGTGTTTCTGGTGTGGAAGGAGCACACGTGGTTATATTGGGAACTGGAGTGGTTGGAAGGAGTGCGGCTTGGATTGCAACGGCGTTAGGTGCTAAAGTAACTTTGTTGGTGCACAAACCCTCCAGAATTCCAGAATTACAAGAATTGTTTCCAAATGCCAAATTAGTAGAAAGCACTCCAGAAAATATTGAAAAAATTGTTCCAACTGCTGATTTGTTAGTGGGAGCGGTTTATGCTACGGGTGCAAGAGCACCCACTTTAGTATCGGAAGCACTCGTGCAAAAAATGCAAAGAGGTTCTGTTATCGTGGATGTAGCGATTGACCAGGGCGGTTGTATTGCTACCTCCCAACCAACCACGCATGAAAATCCCGTGTTCGAAAAGCACGGTGTTATTCATTATTGTGTGGCGAATATGCCGGGCGCTTTTCCCCGCACTTCCACTATTGCCTTAACAAACGCTACTTTTCCGTTTGTAAAGCGCTTGGCGGAAAAAGAATTACACGCCCTAAAAGAAGATAATTCTTTTTTGAATGGCTTGAATGTAATTAACGGTCAAATCACCAATCAAAAAGTAGCAGAAGCATTTGAAAGAAACTGGGTGAAGGTGGAAGAACTATTGTAGAGTTTATTCAAACTCACGCTCTTTTTGAATGGCTCAAGAAAATGGATTGGTTGCAATTGAATTTTCCTTTTCTAATTTTTAACGAAGCATTGTTTAAACAAGTAACGCTATTTTTATTTATTCTATGCAAGAAATTATAATTTTCATTATTGGACTAGTTGCCGGATTTTTAGGGGCTACTGTCGGGGGCGGGGGAATGATTTCAATTCCAGCACTTCTTTTTCTGGGCTTTCCGCCCCAATCGGCTATTGCGATCAATAAAGTTGGCGATGTTGGCACATTTATTTCTGCTATTCGGCAATACTGGAAGTCTAAAAAGATAGACTGGAAGATGGCGGTACCTCTAGCGATTATTGCTGTTATTGGAAGTATTATTGGCACTCAAATAATGGTTAGATTGGAAACAAATTTTTTAGGGATATTGATCGGAATCATACTTCTGCTCTTTCTGCCTTTTTTCTTCTTTAGCAGAAAAATAGGCATTAAGCAAAAAAACCCATCCAAGACTAAGAAAATTATTGGAATAATTTTATATTTTATTCTAGCTATAGAAGGGGCGATGGTGGGTGCCGGGGGTGCCGCAATACTATTATTAATAATGATGTATTTTTTTGGATACGAAATTATCAAAGGTTATGCAACCAACACACCTGCAGAATTTTTCTCTGCTTTAGTTCCTGCTATAATTTATTCTTTTTATGGGTTTGTCCAGTTATTGCCTGCCATAATAATTTTCT
>JAHJAQ010000060.1 GCA_018813975.1 Microcaldota archaeon | reverse complement strand
CACAGCAAAGAAATGGTGCCCTATAGTATTAATGAAAAAGGAATTGAAATCTTTTTTAAAGAAAAAACCTTTTAGAACGATTTAAAAAAATTGTTTTTTCTAATCTTTTCGCAGTTTTTTTAAACCCTCTCTTTCATAGATTCTACAGTAAAAAACCTTTGTTTTAGCTTTTAAAGGAGGAATTCAATTTGGAAGAACAAAAAACAGTCGAAAAAACTAGCACCTCAAACCCTCATATTTTGCCCTTATCCATCATCCTAGCCTCGCTCATTGTTTCCGCATCAATTCTAATGGTGGGTGGCAATTTTCAAGCCCTCAATCAAAATCCAACCGGAATGATTGCAGGCCCTAGTGCTCCAGCAGAACCAGTTCCTGCCGAACCCGCTGCTGTACAACCAACTCCATCAGCAGTGCCTAGTGGTCCAGTGGATTTGAGTGGCATTTCGGGTCATTGGAAAGGGTCTCCTGATGCACCGGTTAGCATTGTAGAATTTTCAGAATTTGAATGCCCTTATTGCAGTAGATTCTATAACGATGCACACAAACAAATCATAAAACAATACGTGGATACTGGAAAAGCACGAATCGCTTTTGCACATTTTCCACTTTCATTTCATTCAAACGCACGACCAGCAGCCAATGCCGCAGAATGTGCTGGCGAACAAGGCAAGTTTTTTGAAATGCATGACAAAATGTTTGAAAACCAATCTGCCTTGTCCGATGCTTCCTATGCCCAATGGGCAGAAGAACTTGGATTGGACACCACTCAATTCTCAGAATGCTATTCGAGCACCAAATATGATAACGTGGTTTCCAGTGACTTTCAAATCGGCCAAAGCGTTGGCGTTAGTGGAACCCCAACGGTTTTTGTAAATGGTCAGAAAATTGTTGGCGCCCAACCATTTAGTGCGTTCGAAACAGCGATTGAAGCAGCCCTTGCCCCATAGTTGGGAAGGGAGCTTCTCTCTTTTTTCTTTTTTTAATTCTTTTTATCCTGCTTTTATAGACTATTATGCTTTTTGGTCTCTTGAAAAAACTATTGTTTCCATTCAAAATCGCGTGGCTGATAATAACCACCTTACTAGACTTGGTTTCCAATCCAGAGATCATTCAAGTAGCCTTTAAAAACCTAGGACAACAAAAAATGCGTCGTAATCTTACCTTATTGGGAGTCATTATTGGCGTGGGCGCGATAATAACCTTGGCAGCGCTAGGAGACAGCTTGAATGCATCTATTGAAGAACAATTTGAAGCCATGGGCTTGAACAATGTTTTTGTAGAGCCTGGAGGGGGCATGGGATTTGATGCCGCTTTTTCTAGGATTCCGGAAAAAGATATTCGAATTGTGGAAGGCATACCAAACGTAGAAAAAGTCGTTCCTTTTTTTGAAACCAGTGCAATTGCTACAAAAGGAAAAGAAGAAGCCAGTGTTTTTTTGGTTGGGGTGAAAGCAGAGCACCAAGAAGTATTAGAAGAAATGGGTTACATTAGCTTGAAAGAGGGAAGGTTGCTTTCTGACAATGATGTTTATTCTTTAGTGGTGTTTGAAAACTTTTTGGAAGATACTTTTGAAAAAGAACTCCAATTACGCGAAACCCTGGAAATTGGGGGTAAAAAATTCAGGATTGTTGGCGTTTCCAATCAATCCGATGTTAGCTTTGCAAACCTGGGTTTTATTACCATGGTTTTTACAAGCAAAAAAGCACTCGAACTTTTTGGTGAAATCGATCCGGTGGAACTAGTTGTACAAGTTTCCAGTAAAGAGCACGTTCCAGAGGTTGCAAGGCGCATTGAACAACGATTGGAAAGATCTCATGGTCAAAAAGATTTTTCCGTGCTAACCTCTGAAAGCATTTTGGATATTGCCTTACAAGTTATTGGAGTAGTGCAATTATTTGTATTAGCTATTGCTGCCATTGCCTTAGTGGTGGGGGCGATTGGAATCATGAACACCATGTTTATGGCGGTTACCGAACGAACACGTGAAATTGGAACCATGAAAGCCATTGGTGCAACCAATGCAACGATTCGATCCATTTTTTTAGCAGAAGCAGGAATCGTGGGAATTGTTGGAGGTGCAATGGGGATTGGTATTGGATTGTTATTGGCTTTTGCAACCACGTTTGGTGCTACTGTAATGGGTTTTCCCTTGGACTTGATTATTAGTCCTTTTTTGATATTGGGTGGATTGTTGTTTTCGTTTTTGATTGGGATAATAGCGGGTATTGCGCCTTCTGAAAAAGCAATGGCATTAGATCCGGTAGTAGCCATTCGATATGAGTGATAAAAAATGTTAGATGTTGAAACCATTCAAACAGCATTTGAAAACCTTCGAGACCAAGGGTGGAGAAGCAGTTTAACCGTAATTGGAATTGTATTGGGAATCACTGCTATTATCACGTTGATTTCTTTGGGAGAAGGATTAAACCAATCCATTACAGGACAGTTTCAAAGCATTGGAGCCAACACCCTTACTGTTCTTCCAGGAAAAGGATTTGCAGACATGGCTTTTATGCACCTACAAGATGATGATGCTAAAACAATTGAAAGCGTTCGTGGCGTTGATTTTGCCGCGGAAATTTTTATTCAATCAAAAGCACTAGACTTCAAAAGCGAAAGAAAAACCGTTCTTGTTCTAGGAATCGATCCTGAGATTATAGGCCGCATGGAAGAATCAGGAATTGCAGAACTGGGAGAGGGAAGAAGCCTTACGTCCCAAGACCGAACTGGCGTGGTGATTGGATCGCGCATTGCGGAAAAAGGATTTGAAAAAGAATTGCACGTAAACAATGCCATTTTTATTAACGAAGAAAACTTTAAGGTAATTGGAATTAATGAAAAATCCGCGAATTCTGTTATGGGTAGTTTTTTTGATAACGCCGTTATCATGAACTCAAGTGCTTTAGAAGACCTTGTTGGCGAAACCATTTATCCCACTCGAATCATGGTGCAATTATTAGAGGGCAGTGATTCTGAGGAGGTTCAAGAACGATTAATCGCTACACTAGAACGAAAACATGGAAAAGAAGATTTTCAAGTTGTAACCGCCCAACAAGCCGGTCAAACCGCTGGCGATATCATTGGAATCGTTCAATTAGTGTTAGTGGGAATTGCGGCTATTTCTCTTTTAGTGGGCGCAGTGGGAATTATGAACACAATGTTTATGTCCGTAACAGAACGAACACGCGAAATTGGGGTTATGAAAGCAGTGGGAGCCACTAACAAACAAGTACTATCTATTTTTTTGGCAGAAGCCCTTATAATTGGCCTTGTAGGCGGGGTTATTGGCGTTTTATTGGGCATTGGAGTAGGTCAGATTGTTTCCATTGTCGCCACAATGGCTGGATTCGAATTACAAGCCATTACAACCCTTCCAGTTATTATTTTTGCACTGGTATTTTCCATGCTGATTGGCGTGATTTCTGGATTATGGCCGGCCCGAACCGCTGCTGCCTTAGACCCCATTGAAGCCCTTCGACAAGGCGAATAACCCAACAAAAAACAATAAAAACACGCT
>JAHJAQ010000059.1 GCA_018813975.1 Microcaldota archaeon | reverse complement strand
ATTTTTTGTTTTTAGCAAAATGTCCTTGTCGAAGGCGAATATAAAGCGCATCTGCTTCTTTATCATAACTGATTTTCATATTATAACCAATATACCGTAATGATTTTTATTGTGGTTGTCTTTCTTTCACAGACAATTTTAATCGTTCCGTTTTCTATTTTCTTTTGAAGGTAATATTTCCCGTGTTTTTTAATTGTTTTCTGTGGGTTTTGGGCGGCATCTAGAATCGCTTTGACTGGGATGTTTCGTTGTTTTAGTCTGCGCAAGGAATGCTTTGTGAAAATGATTTTCATGGGGTTCTATTAGGTGATAGATAAATTTGATTAAAATTGGTAAAAAATAACAACGTTTGTCGTTTCAAGCAAATTCAAACAAGCTTTTTTGAGTGGTTTTTTCGGGTTTGAATACCGAATCGATTTCTTCTTCTACCAAATCAAGTCGTTGTTTTAAATAATGGGATAATTGGTATTGTTGAACCATGTCTTTGGCTAATTTTAAGTATTTTTTTACCGATCCTTGTGCAATTGTTAGAATCACGTTTCCTTTGCACTTACGGCATTTTCCAAGTAATGGAACGCGACGGTATTTGGCTTGGCATTTGGTGCATCGAAAGTTTTGTCGAGAAAAAGAGCGCGTGTTTCCAATAATGTCTGGCAAAAAGTGTGACATCATTACAATTTCCATAGAATCTTTAAAATCTACTGCCGTGATTTTTTGTTGTAGTTTAGCTTGGGTTCGGATTTTTTCTTCCATGGTTTGTAGGGTTACATACTTGCTTCGCGCGGGCCCTTCATCAAAGGTGTTGGTGGAGTGTGTGAATTGAAAGCCAGAATACTGGTTTTCTTTTCCCAGTCTTTTTTTTACGATTTCAATGTCCACGCTTTCAGGGGGGACAATTTGCTGGCTTTTTTCATACAATTCTAGGGGGTATTCCTTGCAGGTTTCCATTTCGTATACTTCATCGTCAATTTCATTGGGTGTTAATGCGATCGTAAATACTAGGGGGGCATCCATTCTGCCGCCTCGACTGCTTGGAAGGTACGAGTGTGAAAAATTTAATAGTCCATCCATTAATAACATGACAGAATCTTGATCTCCGTCAATGTTTCTTCTCTTGGCCAAGTGAAAGTATGGGTGCCCAAAACCAAGTTTGGCTTTGCTATATCCAATAATCCTTCCCACTATGGCGGCAGAAGTGTGGGGTGCCAGTCCTAACATGAGTTCGCCAATAAGTTCTTCTCGTTTGGTTTTTTTGTAGTATTCTTTGGTTCCATAATAACGCGAGAGCAATTCATCAATAAATTGGGTTACGCGAATAAAAAAGTCTCCGGAATCTTTGTTAATCACAATGTCTTGTGGAAACAATTCTAGGATTTGTTCTTCGTGTTCCAATTGTTTTCCATTAATATCTTTTTCATATCCCAGTTCGCATAACTTTTCAACGGGTGTTCCTATTTCGCGTGGCTTGAAATGAGTTAAAGCCGCATTGAGCATTTCGTATCGAATCGTAGCATCTCTAAAAACATGCAAGTCTTTTCGAGCACGCAAAATGCCTTTTTCAAGCGGTTCTGCTACTTTGGTTTCATTGATCATCCCTTTAACGCCTTTTACAATCTCGGGTGTTTTCACGCCAAGATTTTTAGAAGCAGTTTCTAGTATTTCAGCTAAATTAATTTTGCGTAAGTTGTGGCGTTGGGTTTTGGCATTGCACTTAAAACAACTGTTAGTAGCGTTAATGATTTTGCAGTTCTTGCAGTAATATATTGGCTTTGTTTTGGTCCGGCAATGCGTGCAATATGAAAATTCGACTATTTTTTGGCAGTCGGGACATTTGAATAGGGCTAATTCTACTTCAATTGTGTTCGTGGAAAAAGCATTTTTTTCATTTGCATTGGCTGCTTTGTTAATGCTTCTGGTGGGTCCGCCATATAATCCAATGGGAAACAAGAGGTGCGGGTTTCCAATCATTTTTCGCGGCCTGGCTGCCTCTGGTCTTCCCATTCTGCTTCCAATAAAAGTGCCTCCTTTATCTTTGATGGTTAAACCGCTTGCTTGAGAGAGCAATTCAAGTATTGTTCCTTTTTCAATGGCTTCTGCTGAAATTGTTTTGTGGTCTAGAATTCCAAATGTTTTTAACAAGGCCAAACCGTTTTCAGGTTCTATTCGAATGGTTTGGTTTTTTTGGGATAGTTCGTGAGGACATCCAATGGTTTCCAGGCATTTTTTGGTTTCGGTTTTGTTTTCGATTTCTAGTATAATACCTTTTTCTGTTGCAATTTGTTTGGAATTTTGTAATGCGGTTTGTAACACCATAAAACTGCTTTTTTCGAGGATAGTATAATAAAACAAAAATTTGGAGTGTAAGGGAATGCCAAGTTCTTGGCTTAGTTGTATCGCGGTTTTACTGGAGACTTCTTTTGGGTTTTCTATAATCCTTTTTGTTTCTATCGTGGTTTTTTTGCCTTCTTGCAAGGCTTTTCGAAGCTCTTTTTGCCACCATTCTTCACAATACCCTACTGGCATAAAGGGATGCCCACTTTTGCGAAAGTCTCCAATGGGAACTAAAATGTCTCCTAAAAACAGTATTTTTTCGATTTGGGGTTTTAGTTTTAGAGCTTGTTCCGAGCTTTGAATTTGGAGTACTTTTCCATTGTATAATCGAACAATCGGGCCTTCAATAGAATCACAAGGGGTAATGCCTGCTGCTTTTCCTGGTCTTTCAACCTTGATTTGGGTTCCAACCGCAATAAAATCATCGAGTACGCGCATGGTGGCAGGATGAATGGCTTTTCCCATGGCTCCGGCATTTCGACTTCTGCCATAGCGTAACCTAAATCCCCCTGGTCGCATGGGATAACAAAAGATTGGCCTGCCTGCGGCCATGCGTTCTAAAAACTTGGTATTGGGTTTAATGGTTATGGGAAAGTCGCCTTTTTTTTCGATTTTAATAATGTCCTCTAACCAATTCCAATCCAAGCCGAGTTGTTTGGCAAACTTAATAATTTTCATGGCTTTCAAGGCAATGCCCTCGCTAATTACCAAACAAGCGCCTCCTCGAATTTGGTTGGTGGCAATTCTTTCCAAGTCTCGATGCACACTTACTTCTCGATCTTCGGTTGGCTCGCCATTAACACAAACCGGACAATTCGCAATTATTTTGCGCACTTCATTCGGTTTGAGCTTGTACTGCCTTGAAACAATTTCATCATAAATTCCGGTTTCTTCTACGTATCGTTCTATTTCTTCTTGAGTGGGTTTGTAACGGTCTAATCCTAATAGTTGGCGTGCATAGTCTCCTAAAACAAGGGGGAATACGGTTGCGGTTCCCCCTGCTGCGCGAATGGGTCCTGCAAAATAAATATCCACATACTTTGTTTTGTCTGGGTTTTCACTAATTTTTATTTGGGGAACCCCGTCTAGTGGTGCCACCACTACTCCTTCTGTTAACAATACCAGGCTTGTTCGAATGGCTTGGTCTAATCGTTTGGCGGGACTTTCTTCTTGATACCAATCGCATTGTTCAATGATTTCTTTGAAAATCGTAAAAATGGCTTTTAAACGGTCATTGGTTTTGGCAAATTCTTCGCGATAGCGCTTGCTAATTCCTTTTGGTCCAATAATACTTTCTGTTCTATCCGCTAGATCAAGGGCCGGCGTGGTTTCAATATCATTGTGAATATCTATTCCGCCTGCTTTTGCTTGTTGGGCCAGAGAAATTTCGTGTTGGACTTTTTTCAAGAGGCAATCGTAATATCTTTTGATATGTGGTTCGCCAATAATGTTTAGTTTTAAATCAAATTTTTTTTGTTCCATTTTTTTTCCTCATGGCTGTTCTTCTAAAAAATTTTTGAGTGTGATTTTTCGATTTTCCAATCCCAAAATTGCTGCAATGCCGGGGGTGGGAACATGGCCTTGTTTGATTTCATATTCTGTTTGGCTTTGAAAACAGCCTCCATTTATTATAGTGCATCCGCGATAGGTATCAGAACCAAAATGGTGCATGTCTCCTCCAAAATATAAGTCTGGTGCTTCGCGAATCGACAAAAAATCTTTTTGTTCTGGAGCGTATGGTTGTTTGGATCCATAATTGAGCAAAAAGGTTCTTCTTTTTAGGATTTCAATTATGGCTTTTTGGGGTTCACTCATGGAAAGGTTTCCAAGTGTTCCATATAATTCGTGAATCGCGGCTCCATGGTACATGAGTGTTTTTAGTCCTTCTATTTCCACCCATCCGGGAGAAGGTAAAAAGTGAATATTGGATTGTTTGTGTAATTGGGGTGCGTATTCTTTTGGAATGGGTGGTTGGGGATCTGCCCATCGAACACTATCATGCTGTCCGGGAATAATAAATGTTTCAATGTACTCTGGAATATTAAGTAATAGTTTTTCAAGCACTTGGTATTGTTCAAAAATGTCTTTGACTGCCAGGTTTTTGGCTTGGTCCGGATAAATTCCAATACCATCTACATTGTCTCCACAAATAAACAAGTATTTGATTTTGCCCACCATTGTTTTTTCTTTTGGGTTTCCTTTTTCTCCATTTAGCCATTTTAAGAATTGTTGAAATTCTTTTTCCAAAAATAATTTGCTGCCCGCATGAATATCAGAAATAATGCACGCGTTTAATGGAACTTCAACTGTTTTTGGGCTCCTTAATGGCAAATCGGGTTGAAGTATTTCTTTGATGATTACCAAATCTCCCATCCCTTTGGTTCCTTTAATGCCGATAACCTCATCCAATAGAATGCGATTGCCTTGTTCCATGAGTTCTGCATTGTCTTTGAGCACTAGGGCAATACATTCTTCTTCTATATCCTCTAATCGAAATGCCAAATGGCCTTTTTTGGAAACCCATTTTTCTTGGACTATGGCTATAAAGTTTACTTCTCTTTTTTGCGTGCTTTCTTTGAGGGAATCAAGTGGTTTGGGGGAAAATCCCTGGCGGTTTTTAAGAATGCTTTGCATGAAATCCAGTTTGTCTCGGAATAGTTTTACAAAATCTTGTACGCTTCCATCACAGGTATCAGACGCGGATAAATTGTATTCTTTTAGTTCGCGATAATTCGCATTGTATTCTTTGGCAAGTGGTTTGAAAGAGGTTGGCATGCTAACCTCCATCTCAACAATAGGGGTTATTTTGGTTCTAATCAACTTGTTTTCAATGTCATTCGAGTTTACAATGAATACATTTTCATCGGCTAGTTCTTGTAATGCTTTTTTAGCATCCGCTATACTGGCTTTTTCCAATAATTGCAGGGCTTCCGGACTTAGAAAAAGGTTTTTTTGGTTGGCCAATTCTACTATTTCTTCTTGTTCTGATTTTTTTTGAGTAACGCTTTCCACACTATTCCCTTCTTTTTTGGTGGCAAGCGTTTTTTTTCGATTAACCGCTATTTTTGACTATTGTTGATTGAGTTTTTCTTTGATTGATTCTAGGGTACTAATAATGGTCCATATTTCGGTTCGCGTGTGGGCTGGCATGTTAATATCATTGCTAATATCCTCTAGTGCATAAATCACGGTTCCAATTCCCACGCTTTTGTCTGGTTCTTCTTTTACTAGTTTTTCCACGGATTCGGTTACTACAAAGCGAATGTTTCTGGGAACAGTAGTGTCCGCTGCAAGATTGCGCATGAGTTCTATGGTTTCTTCAATGTCTTTTTTGATCTCTTTGTTCATGCTCTAAAACCCCAAAATAGCAGTCAAGCGGAAAACTATCTTATACCACTTGCCTTAACAAACAGTATTCTAGGACAATAATCGTTTTAAAGTCCACTCTTGGAGTGGGGGTCTGGGGGTGTTTTTTTAAACCATTTTTTGGCTTTTTCAAGCAAGGTTTTTTTGAGTTTTTCAAGGTTTTCACTTGAAAACTCTGTGGAAAATTGCTCCAAGGCTTTTTTGTGTTCGGTTTCAGCGGTTAAATCAATTTTGGTAATAATCGCTATTTTTTGTTTGCTTTTAAATTGGGTTTGAATTTGTTTCCAAAGCGAGAATTGTTTTTCCAGGGAAAAACCACTGCTAAGCGAAGGATCCACCACAAATAGAATGGTTTCGCCCAAATGGTTTAGAGCAGCTAATGCTCTTTTTTCAATGGGGTTTCTTTTTTCGAGCGGCCTGTCTAATAGTCCGGGCGTATCAATGAATTGTACGCTCAACCAGTTTTCTTTCAAATATCCAATCTTTAGTCCTTGGGTGGTAAATGGAAAAGGAGCAATGCGCGGTTCACTTTCTGTTAACAGTTTTAATAACGTGGTTTTGCCGACATTGGGAAAACCCGCCAGTACTACGGTATAACAATCGGTTTGAATGTTGGGCAAGGCCAATAATTGTTTTCGTTTTTTTTCCAGTTCTTTTAAGGTCTTGTCCAGTCTTTTTACAATAGAACTGGTGCGACCATAAAACGATTGGGATAGTTTTCTTATTCTTGGAATGCTTTTGCTTTGAAAGATTTGTCTAATGGTTTGACTCCTAAGCTGTTGAATAATGCGCGCGTTTTTTTTAAGGGTGCCTAACTGTCGCCTGGTTTTGTCAATATCAATGCTGGCATCTAGTAGTTCTTGGTAAAAGGGTTCTAGGGTTTCAAATTGTGGAAAAGAATTTGGAATGGATCTCATTTTTTCTTCGAGTAGATTGGCTACTTGTTCGATTTTGTTTTTTTCGATTTCCTTTGCCCAGCGTTCTTTTTTCCGAATTTTTTTGGGCAAATCCGGGGTTGATTGACGCGTAGTTTTAAAAGCAAAATCCAATAGTTCCTGGGCAGTCCAAACCTGATGAATTTTGAATCGCATAATATCACTTTCTAAGGAGTATACAGGAATTATAGTCTAGCAGATTTAAAGGAAGGGGTTTTTACAGTTTATTCCCTTGGTTTTAGCTATATTTAAAACCCTTTTGCGCGCCAAGCTTATAACAGCTTTTTAGAGTAAAATAGAGCGTTTTTTTACAGGTTTTTGGTTTTGAAGAATCCGTATACTGGAAATTATAAAAGGTTTATGATACTGCCCGTGATTTTTGCAGTGCTCATGCTATTTTTCATTTTTGTTTCTCCCGGCGTTAAACCGGGTTTGGACTTGAAAGGGGGCACGATGCTCATTGTACAAGCCGATCAGGCCTTGGATGTGGAGTCATTGGAAAATGCTTTGAAAGAAAACTTTGATTTGGAAGAACTAAAAGTAACAAGCACGGGCATGGGAGTTCGCGTTCAATACGCTCAAAGCACTTTAATCGCACGTTCTCTGGAAGGATTGGAAGAAGCCCAATCGCTGTTGGCCAGTAATCCAACTGAAGCCAAACAAAAAGCCATTGAAATGGTTCAAGGCTTGGGTGGTTTGTTGGATAGTGTTCCAGATTTAACAAGCCTAGAACCAAACATTGCCCTTGAAAGCGCACGCAATTCTTTGTCTCTGGCGGAAGAACAATTTAATGTGCAGGTTCAAGAAACCGTTTTGCAATCCTTGAATCTTTTACCAGAAGAAGCACGATTCCAAAAAAAAGAAGTAGGAACTTCTCTTGGTCAAGCATTTTGGCAAAACGCAATTAATGTTATCATTGCCGCGATTATTTTGATTACCATTGTTATTTTTGTGTTTTTTCGCGAGATAGTGCCCAGTGCAGCCATTATAATCGCTGCATTGATTGATATTTTAGCGGCTCTGGGGGGAATGAGTTTGTTTGGCATTCCATTATCACTTTCAACCATTCCCGCCTTGCTCATGCTCGTAGGATATTCGATTGATACGGATATTTTGCTTACCACCCGATTGTTAAAAAAAAGAGGCGAGAATCCGGCGATCCGAGCATTGGATTCCATGAAAACCGGTTTAACCATGACATCCACTACCTTGGTCGCGGTATTTGTAATGCTGGTGTTAGCCTATTACGCGCAAATCACGATTATTTTTGAAATTGCTGCTGTATTGTTCTTTGGATTGATTGGGGATCTTATTTCCACTTGGCTCTTGAATGCACCAATATTATTGTGGTATGCAGAACGAAAGAAAACGAGGTTTTAGAAAATGCCCGGTTTTAGTTCTTTAACACACAATTGGCGCATTTGGTTACTAGCATTAACCTTGTTGTTTGCCATTTTTGGCCTTGCTTTTATTGGATTGTCTTTTGGCATTGATTTTAAGGGGGGCACTTCTTTCCAAATTCACTTGGCAGAACCGGTTACAGATGCCGAACAACAAGACCAAATTCGTTCAATTATAGAACAACGATTGAACTTTACGGGATTACGAGATGTTACGGTTAGTTTTGTGGGAAACGATTTTGTACTAGCGGATATTGCTGAAACCGATCCCGAACAAGTCGAACAACTAGAATCTTTATTATTGCGTCAGGGAAAGTTTGAAGCCTTATTAGATGGAAACCTTTTGTTTTCTGGAGAAGAATTCCAAGTCCTAAAAGATCCTAATAGAGGGTATGGTTTGCGTAGCCTTCCGGGAGGGGGCACGCAATGGGTATTGCCTTTTTTGTTAAAAACAGAAGCCGCGCAACGATTCACGGAAATGACGTTCCACCAATGTGATATTAGTAGTGTTTCCCCTGATGGTCGGCGACAATATGATTGTAAGAACACGTTTTTTTTCATTGATCGTCCCCAAGAAAGTGTTTTGGTGCTGCCCCGCAGTGTTTTTGTTCTCGATAGCGAGATTTTAGAGTTTGGAAATACATTAGCGGATATTCCCGCGAACCTTGCCATAGAAGATCTTCTTTCCAATATTGGGGTTCCATTTGTAATTCTAGAAGATCGAGCAGATCAAAACAACAGCACTGATCAAAACAATGATGCGGTTTGGGTTCAATTGGATGCTTTGGTAGAAGAAAACCCAACGGCCTTAATCCCAGAGGACTTGTCCGATGGGTTTAAACTCCAATTATTGAATAAGGGTTTTGAACTCAAACCAATTATAGCGCCAGAGGGAATTCCTTTTGCGTGGCAAGCCAGTGGTGCAAGATCTGTTATTTCCCTAACCGAAGGCGTTACTAATCTGGATCCTTATATTGCAGAAATAGAAAACGCCAAAGTATATTCAGAATTGGTTATTCAGGGTTCTGGGGGAACACCGGAAGATGCTCAAGCAAGACTAGCCGCCCTAACGATTTTGTTGCAATCGGGTTCTTTGCCCATTGCCGTGGAAAATATTAGCAAGGAAACCATTTCCGCCTTATTGGGACAAGAGTTTTTGAAAGATGCCGCGTTTATGGGCTTGTTTGCATTAATCGCGGTTTTGATTATTATTTTTATTCGCTATCGAAAGCTATTCTTAGCATTACCGATTGCGGTTACAATTATTTCAGAGGTTGTGTTGATTTTAGGATTTGCGGCTTTTGTTCGCTGGAATCTTGACTTGGCTTCTGTAGCAGGGGTTCTAGCCGCGATTGGAACCGGGGTGGATCAGCAAATCATTATTACTGATGAATTATTGAAGGGTGCGGCCCATGAATTTCATTCTTTAGTGGCTAGAGCCAAGCGCGCGTTTTTTATTGTAATGGCGTCTGCCAGCACTACGATGGCCACGATGTTTCCGGTTATTCTATTTGGTTTTGGATTGGGAAAACTCGTTGGATTTGCCACGGTAACGATTGTAGGGGTTTTGATTGGAACATTAATCACACGCCCGGCTTTTTCCGAGTTTGCCAAGGTTATTCTTTCCCGCGAAAAAAAAGAAAAATAAACCAAAACTAGTCACTAATGAGCTCGGAAAGACTTTTTACCCCAGTCATTTTTTTGGTTACTATTAACCAAATCACAATAATAAATAGAGCGGTTAAAAACCAGGAAACCACATGAATAGTTTCCGCCAGTTCAATTCCATATTGTTTTCCAGTCCATACCACCAAATACAATCGCCCCAGGTTTATTACAAATAATGCTATTGCACCAGCAACCCATAATTGGAGTTTTTTTCTCAAACCCGGTTTTTTTAAACCAAAAACGATTCCTCCCAAAATAATCGCACTCACTAGTCCCGTGCAATTCGGATTGATAATAAAAACGCCATCTCCAGTCATGATTTTGTTTTCGGTGGCGGATAATCCAGTCCAATTTGCTTCTATGTTTGCCAGTCCGTTTTCCAAAAAAGAAAGATCTACAACAAGAAGTGCAAATTGAAAAACAAAGTAAACCAAAAAAAAGATTCCTAAAAAGTGCAGGGCATTTTTGTTTTGGGTTGAGAGCGGCATGTTACCACGGTACTGCTTTGAGCTGGGCTTTAAAAGCAATCCAATTGAAGAAACGGTGGGCTAAAAAAGTAATAATAACCATGGCTGCGAGTTGCCAAAGACTTGGAACAAAAAAAATACTGCCTAGTAACACTCCCCCAACTAAAAAGTCGAGTTGATCCAATAAAAATAGTGGTTTGCCGCTTTCAATGTTTATTCTTCTTTTGAGAAAACTTCCTACAATATCTCCTAGCATGGCTCCGATAGAAACCAAAAAACCAAATAGTACATAGTTTTCTGCAATGCTTGTGGTGTATGCGGGTACTAGGTTTATGATTACCATTGCTGAAAGGGTTCCAATAAAAATGCCTGCCACGGTTCCCTTGTAGGTTTTGCCCTTTCCAAACCATCGTTTGCCATCCCAGGCACGCATATTAAAGTCTAATGGCGTCTTTCCCCCTGAAATTACAGCACCTGAATTGGCAAAGTAGAGTGGCAGCAAGAACAAAATGATTTGAATCCAAAACATGCGGTAATCATTCCTTTAAATATTTGTTTAGAAATAGTTAGTGCGAGGTCTTTAATACCCTTTTTTAGAGGTGGAAATGCTTGTTTTGTTTACTAGAAAAACGTTTTCAAAGCTGGTTTGGTTTCTATAGTGGTTTTCAATGAAATTCTTTATAACAGCCCGAAGATAATTCCAAGTAATACTGCGAATAGAGCGCCAGCAGAGCTCCCTAAAAAATTGACTTCATTGTTGTCCACCCATTTTTTTTGTTGGATGGTAGCACCAAATACACTGTCTATAATGCCGCCAAATAGTCCTGCTAGAAAAATGAGTACTGCGTGTTCCCAGCTTAAACCAAACAAAAAACCCATTCCACTAACAATGAGTGCTCCAATAATCGCGGCCAAAAATCCCAATGCACTTACGCCTCCATCTACTCCGGTTTGTACGGTTTTAAGAGTGGTAATCATTCTGGGCTTTTTTTTGGATAATACTCCGATTTCCGAGGATAGAGTGTCTGCCAATGAAGCCGAGATCGCGCCAAAAAAACCGATTGTAGAACTCAATAATAGCGCTACAATAGACGCCAAAGAATTTCCCAGAATATTTCCTGTATTGCGTTGGTGGTGTTGTTTTTTCTTTCCTTTAATAAAATAAGTCGCGGCTTCTCCCACTCCGAAAAAAACAAACAAGGTGGTAAGTGCATTTCCTCCCCCTAAAATAAAAGTGCTTAATCCTATGATGTTGGCAATTAGAATGCCTTCATTATTCAACCAGTTTCGCTTGTATGAAAAAAAAGAAAAGATTCCGAGTGCAAAAAGGACAATGCTTGCTTCGATAATTGTGGTCATATTTTTTCCCATCAAGTTGCTTTTTGGCGCAATACAAGGGACTTGTTGATTTCCACTCGTTTGATGGGCACAATTTTTTTGGCACTCTTAAAAATGTTAGAAGAAATGGTTCCAAAAATAATTTCTTGAATGAATTGCTCGAATGTTTTTTTTCCAGCCGCATCTTCAAGCTCTTTTTTCATTATTTTGCGAATCTGGGTTTTTTGGATTTGAGCTGCTTTTCGACTTGTAATGGTAACGGCTTTTACGCGAACCTTTTCACCAGTTTTAATGGTTAGTTCTTCCACTACTTGTATTTTACTGCTTCTTCTTCGTGCCAATCGTTTTAAGTAGGAATCTTGGATTTCGTGGCCCTTAAATTGGGTGAATGCTTTTTGGCCTTGTGTTTTGTGAATACTAAACTTTAATTGAATGTGTCTTAACTTGGATTGCCTTGAAAGTTCTCCTGCATTAGCTACAATGGTTCGATTTAATACTTTTTCTTCTTCTTCGGAAACGGTTTCTCCTAGTGGTTCTCGATTAAAAAAATCTGGGGCAATAATAGAAAACCATTTTTTTCGTTTCCACTTGTCTACGGTTTTTCTTTTTACGCTTCGCTTGGGCTTTTTTTCCTTGGTTTCTGTTTTTTCTTCTATCATTGCCGGCATTTTGTTCACCATTACTTGACTAATAATCGTGCGGTTTCAATGCTGTATCGCCATTTTTTGGATAATTGTTTGGTTTGATGATAATACTTTACCAATCGTCTTATTTTGGAAACCGTTAGTTGATAACCGCGTTTGGCGCTATAATCTTTTTTGTTTTTTTGCAAGTGTGCATCTAATGCCACTACTCTTCGAATAAGTGCCATGAGATCTTCTGGAATTTCTGGGCTTAGCTTGTGCTCTTTTAGAATTTGGGAAATGGTTTTGCCCAGCACGGCTTTGGTTTTGGGAATGCCGTGTTGACTGCGCAATATCAGTCCAATTTCTGACGCACTAATTCCTTGGTTGGTTAAACCAATGATGGTTTCTTCTATTTCTTTTGGCTTTAAAACGGGCTTGGAAACTGTTTTTTTCGCTGGCTTGGCGGTTTCTTTGGATGGCTTGGAATCTGCCATTTTTGGGGCTTCTGCCACGGTTTCAGTCTCTTTTTTCATTTCCATTCACCAAAAAGAATAATTTTTGATTGCCGTTTCGTCCGGATGGAGCGAAATAGCTCAAATAAAAAACGATATAAAGTTTTGCCCTAAAAAGGTTTAAATACGTTGCTTTGGTTGTTTTGTGCGTATGCCCCCCAAACCCACTATTTCAAGGCGCTTTGGGTTTTTGGCCCAATTAACCTGGATTCCTATTGTTCTTTCTGTTTTAATGGTGGTTGTTTTTGTACCTGTTGTGCTCTGGAACGGCGTGCTTTGTTTGGATTCTTTTATTGATGTGCCCTTGTTTGTAGCGTATGTGGGCTTGTTTGCTTTTCCCTTAGTAGCGTTTTTGGCGAATTGGTGGGCCAACAAGCGTTTTTCTGTTGAATTTGAAACCAAGCACAAAGAAATCCTAGTGTCCTTTTGGATTTGGACGGTTCTCGCGGTTTGGCTACTACTTTCTTTTTGGATTAGTAGCTTGGTTCCCTTGCCCGGCTTTGATGTCTACTTTGTGTGCTGAGCCTTTTTTCAAAATGCTCGCGAAAAAAGCTATCGCATGGCTTCGCCAATTAAAAAAGCTTAACAAAAACTTGTTTTGGACGAAAAAACCTGGGAAAAACTAATGTCAAACGGTTTAAGAATACCGAATTCTTTGTTCTATTTTTTCCATTTGCCGAAAAACCAATTCACTCTTTGGATTTTTTTCTTGGTATCCTTTCAAAATGTACTGGAATCCGTGGGGGAATCGGGTGTGCGTGGCTTCAAAGGTTTTTT
>JAHJAQ010000058.1 GCA_018813975.1 Microcaldota archaeon | reverse complement strand
TGTTCATCGGTTTCGGGAACTGTTACTATTGCGAATTGTGATGGTTTGAATACTAGTGATGATGATAGTGATGTTATTCTTGCTAAAAACGCGGTTTTGGGCGCTGTCCTGTCCGATATTATTTTTGATGGAAGTGTTGATAGTGTTTCGGTTACTTTTCGTCATAGCGGGGAAGCCGGTATTGGTGGAACAGTTGGAATAACTTTTTATGATGGTTTGAACTTAGCGGCTTTTTGTTCGGAGGATACGAGCATTTCAAATGCTTCAAGTTTTACGACAAGCGAGGTAGTTTCTTGTACTCCTGTTGGTGGATGGGATTATGCCAAATTAGATAATCTTCAGTTGCGCGTACAAAACAAGGATACAGGCAGTCCGGATGATGCTTATCTTTCTTATTTAATGGTGGCAGTAGAGTACACGCCGACAGTGAGTGGAGGCGATGGTGGTACTGGTGGTTGTGGAGTGGGTTGTTGTGGTGGGGGTACGTGTGATGCTGAAACCGGAGAAGATTATTGGACGTGTAGAACAGATTGTAGTGGTCCCGCTGTAATGGTAATTACTTTGTTGTCTCCAATGCCGGAACAAGAGTTTGGTGGTGGTGATACCGTGCTTATTCAGGCTACAGTGGATGCGGATTCGCAAAACCAAGTAGCGGTTAAAGATTTTATGATAGAAGGAAAATTTGGTTTGATTGAATTGTTTGATGATGGCAAACATAATGATGAAATGGCTGGAGACCGTGTTTATGGAAATTCTTTTATGGTGGAAGATGAAAACACGACTATTTTTCAGCCTTTAACCTTATCGGCAACTTTAGGGGAAAGGACTGTGGTAGTGCAAGAAGGATATCAAGTGGTTCCTGTTTTAGCATTGAATATTGGCAGTAATAAGAATACGTATTCTCTTGGAGATTTGATTCAATTAAATGGTTTGATTAAACGGCAAGGAGTTCCACTGGAACAAGAAATTCATTTGGTGTTGTCCGGTGGCGGAACTATTTTATTGGAAGAATTTTTGACAAGCGATTCTCAGGGCGCGTTTTCGATTTCCTATCCAACTACTACTGTCGATCCAGAGGGAGAATGGACTGTTTTTGCAGAAGCAATGGATGAAGCCGGAAACTATGGTTTTTTTGAAAAAACCATTCGTGTTTTTGAGTCCCAAGCCTTTGTAGAATTGCAGATCGAATTGTTAACGGGTATTGACACGTTTTTTGAACGCGGAGAAACCAAAAAGCTATTGGTGCGTTTGTTAGACCAGTATGGAGAATTGGTTGAAAATGCACGAGTAGAATGGGTGTCTCCTTTGGGAGAAACCTTTGTTTTTACAGCAGAAAAAGGTCAGTATGCCTTGTCTTATTTGTTTCCGCATGATTTAGAGGCGGGCGTTCAGTTATTCCAAATTCGTGCTCAAAAAGAAACCGAGTATAGTACACAACAAGGTCTTGAAGAAATTGAATTGCAAATTAGTGAAACACCCCTTATTATTACGGTTTTAGAACCCGTTGATTTTTCGGTTCAAGTCGGAGAAGCCATTGATTTTACAATTCAAGTTTCCTATTCTAGTGGTGCACTCGTAGAACAAGCCAGTTTTAGTGGTTCGATTAATGGAAAACCAGTTTTCTTTAGTGCCCTTGAAAAAGGTGTGTACGTGGCTTCTTATGCGGTTCAACCCGAAGATCAGGGGCGGCCAAGCTTTTCTTTGATTGTAACCGATGAATTCCAAAACCAAGGAATCGTTGAACTGGATTTTGCGGTTTCCGGTGTTTCGCCCCTGCATTTTGTGCGCGAAAATGCTTGGTTGCTCGCAATTGTTGTAGGAATTAGTGAGATTATGTTTTTAGGCGGATATCATGCCAATTTTTTTAGACGCAAAAAAGACGTTCTTGTAAAACGAAAACAAGTGCTTGAATCCAAAATCGCAGAAAATCAAAAACAATATTACAAGCTAAACATTATTACTCGCGCAACCTATACTAAACTGCACTCACAATACTCGCTGGAATTAGAGCGCATTGCCAAAGAACTGGAAAAAGCAGAAGAGGAAAAAAAATGAAAAAGTATTGGAGTGTTTTGCTGTTGCTTGTTTTTTTTAGTGTATGGGTTAGCGCGCAAACCATTACAACGGACCAGAACCGTTATGAAAAAGGCGATTTGATTATTATTACTGGTCAGGGGGAAACCGATCAAACAGTAACCATTCAAGCCCATAATGAAGGGCGTTTTGTGTTTGAAGAAACTACGACGATTGATGGTAATGGTTCTTTTTTGCTAGAATTTGAATCGCGTTTTTTAGATCCTAGTGGCGAATGGGTGCTTTTGTGGGTGGAAGCAGACAAGCGCGTTTTTATTACAATGGAACCAAGTGCTTTTTCTTCGAGGTATGTGGTTACTTTTTTGAGTCCCGTGCCGGGCACTTTTGAGCGGGCAACAACTATTCCAATTACTGTGCGTGTTGAACAGGCAGGAAAAATAAAACCGCGTGCATTGGTTGTGTTTTGGACGCCGACTGGCGAAAAAAAGTTTTTAAAACACGCTGGTTTTGGAAACTTTACGGGCGAATTCACGGTTCCTTTTGACCAGTCCTTGGGGCAATGGGAATTAGTGGTTACTGCAGAGGATCGTAGTAGCGCGGAAGAAGTTTTTGGCGGAGAAAACCGTATTCAATTGGAATTTTCTCTGGCTCCGCTTATAATTGAATTGGTTGAACCGTTGCCTGCAAGGGTTTCTCAAGGAGAAACGGTTTTCCTTCCGTTTTCGGTTCACTATTTGAACGAACAAGCCTTGCAAAATCCGACTGTGACAGCAGAATTGAACGGTGTTCCGCTAACCATTCAATCAAATGTGGACGGTTTTTTTTCCACGCAATTTACTGCGCCCGGCATGGGTGGAGAAATTAATTTGTTGTTTCGGGCAGTGGATTCCGCGCAAAATGGCGGAGAAAAAAGGTATTCGATTATTGTAACGGGCCTTTGGGATTCTTTCTGGGAAAAAAACCTTTTGCTTGTGTTTCTGGGAATTATTATTTTAATAGTAATACTTGTTTTTGGGGTGTGGAAATGGAACAAGCACCAGCAAAAAAGAGCGTTGACAACGCGAAAACAAGTGCTTGTAGAACAGCTTAAAAAGCTCCAAATCCAGTATTTTAAAGAGCAAAGCATTGATCGAAAAACCTTTGAAGAAAAATCTGCTCTAATCGAGAATGAAATGGCTTCTCTTAAAAAGAAAGGTAACAAAAGTAGGTCCAAAGAATAGTTTTAAATGAGAATTTACACTTTCCACAGTTTTGCAAACAAAATTCCCAGTAACGGATACCCGATTATTCCCTGTAAAATTGATTCCAAGTGAAATCCAACAGGATAAGTCATTGAAGTTGCAATAATGAAAACGCTTGGAATGACTGCAATCAAAAACAGTCCTACGCCAAATTGAATTCCTTTTCGAACCGTGGTTCCTTGTAGTACGCGGTTTATTTTGTCGAACACAACTGCTGCTAGGATCGCGAAAACAAGGGGGCTTAAAAAGAACAGCATCATAATAGGGTCTTCAATTGCCCTTATTCCGCCTAAATCAAAAATATTATAGGGTGCTACGGCACTTATAATAAACCCAAAAACCAGACTGGTAATGGTTAGCAATATCGCGCCCAGAACTCCGCCCAAAACTATTTTTTTCCATTGCATTATCTCATAACGAATATACTTATATTTAAAATTAGCGGTTTTTCAGGTATTCAAATATTTTTTGGATTACAATGGTTTTGGCTTCTGCAGGCTCTGTCCTGATGCTGGTTGCAAAAGAAAGAAAATTCAGAAAATTAATGTGTTCGATATTTTCGATTATGTTTATGATTGAATTGAACGGAATAAAAACAATTACATCCGGTTCTCCAAAACTCCCTTCTTCCAGTAAGACAATTTTTCCGTTTTTCAGGGTTATTTTCAGGCCAATGCTTGTGTCTTCCGGTGTTTCTTCCACTACAAAGTTTGCTTTTTGAAAATCGCTTAGAACAAAAACAAAAAACTAGTTTGCATTGATAAAATCAACAATTGCCCTCAAATTCAGTCCA
>JAHJAQ010000057.1 GCA_018813975.1 Microcaldota archaeon | reverse complement strand
CTTTAATGGTTGTTTTTCCGAGTCCGGCTAGATTGATTTTTTTGATTCCCCATTTGATGATGTCTTCATAATCCATTTTGTAGTGTTTTACCATTAGGTTAAACCAGTTTAATCCAGTTTCTTTGGTAGAGAAGTAGACAATGTTTTGTAGGTTTGATGGTTCTAGTTTTCTTTGAAAGTCTAATAGGGTTGCTAATGGAAGCATGAATAGTGGTTCTTGTAAAAAGGTTATTTTTCCTTCTTCGAATGAAAGTTCTCGTACCGCTAAAAGTTTGGCTATTTCAGCAAACATAAGCATCTATAGTTATATTTTATTTGAAAGCGTCTTCTTTCTTTTTTAATACTATTCCGTTTTTTCCTATTTCAAAAAGGATAAATCCTTTTTCGTGTGCGCTTGAACGCATTTTTAGTATTTGCATGCTTCGAAACTCTGAGCTTCCAACCCCTAAATAGTATAATGCGATTATTCCATCACATAGAAATTCTGAAATGGTGTCTCTTGTTAAACCGACTTGGTTTTCTACTTTTTCACTTGTTAATAGTACTGTTGCTTTTGATTTTGAAAGTGCTTTGAAAACTGATTTTAGTCTTAGGCGGTTTACATTTTCAGGGGCTAATGGCACCATGCTTCCTTCAAATTTCATTGTAAGATCCATTGGGTTAACTGGATTAGTGGAAATAGAATCTAAGGAGTCTAGGCATATCAAGTCGTATTTGACTTTTGCTATTTCCGTTAATAGGAAATTGGTTAAATCAGAGTTATCCGCGTCTAATGAGATTATTTTTAAATTTTTTGTTTTTGTTGCATCCCATCCGCATACACTCATTTGGTGCTCTAGTCTGCCACTATCTTGTTCGAGGTTTAGATAAAGGCATTTTTTTCCTTCTAGTGCATTTTTGTGTAATATTTGGGAGCAAAGAATACTTTTTCCAGTGCCGGGAGTTCCAGTGATTAAAACAATGTGTCCTTCTGGAATACCCCCCTCAATGAAGGTATCTAAATCTTTGATATATGTTTTGATGCGACCCATTTTTATCTCTCTTTCAAATTGTAACAATGTATTTTAAATAGTTTAACCCTTATTTAAACATGTTGCCCGAATTTGGAGCGTTTTCCATGGATGCTGCTGATAAAAGACTGCAAGAGTTAAACAGGCGAGAGCTTGAAAATTCAAAAAAAGGGCGGGTTGTAATCATTTATGACCGACTTTGGAATATCCCAAAAGACCATATAATTCTTTATAGAAAGTACGAATTTCTTGGAGAACATTTAATTTTGCCTGTAGCGGTAGGTAAACTTAAAGAAAGTGAAAAAGGGTCGAAAAAGAAAAATATGCAAAAATAGCTTTTTTTTGTGCTATATCACTGAATTTTGACTGTTTGGTCGAATATTGGTTTGAATTTGGTTTTGGCTAGGATTTCGTCGATTTTTTTCTGATTTAGCGGGGCTTTTTTGATAATATTTTGGATGTCGCGTTTGTCTTTTTCGATTTTGAATTCCCATCTTTTTCTGCCGAGTTTTTTTTCAAACGAGTGAAGTTTTGCCTGTTTGTATTGGCGGTCAACAAGTGCTTTTACCTTGAAAATTAATAGTAATTCGGGATTTGGAATTTCAACGGACAAGCCTTCGAGGATTGAGTGAATTGTGTTTTTTTCCAATAGGTTCCATGGAACTTCAATTTTTTGGTCTTGAACTAATGGATGTTTGTCGGAATAGAATGTCACGTCAAAAATAAGGTGCGCTAGTTTGTATTCGCCTAGCCCTTCTTTGCTGACTTGTTTTACAAAACTGACGTCGTGGTTGCTCTCTTCTTTGAATCCTTCTTTTTCAAAAAATGGTTTGAGTTTTTCAAGTTCTTTTTTGTCTTTTAGAACAAAATCCACGTCTACCGAGTATTCAGAGTGTGCGTATGCCCATACTGCCCAACCACCAATAATAATTGGCGATACTTGGTGCGCACGGCAATATTTCAAAAAGCGTTCTAGAGCTTTTTTTGAATAACTGGTAATTGGTTCGCTCATTTTTTTCACTTTTGTTCGGACTTAAAAGCTCGGTTTCCAAAAACCATTATTTTCTTTATTCGCGAAAGAGCGATTTGGCCATAATTGTTCTATTAGCTTGTCTGCCATTGCGCCTTTTTTATCGCATGTCAAATCAACAATTGTTTGAATTTTGCTTGTAAACAATTTTTCATTGATTTTGTTTTTTTTTGAAAGAATAGGTTTTTCTTCGAAAACTTTTAGAATGGTTTTGTTTCCGATTCCGACACCCAGTTTTTTTTCCAGTTTTGCTGCTTCT
>JAHJAQ010000056.1 GCA_018813975.1 Microcaldota archaeon | reverse complement strand
TGAACGCGCGTAATCCGAATTTTTTTGCCAGAATCTAATTGTACAATACCTTTGGTTCCAATGGGTAACTCGAATTGTGTGATTTGATAGTTTTTGCTCAAATCCGGATAAAAATAGGTTTTGCGCGAAAACGAAAAAGATTCGTTTATCTTACAGTTTAATGCCATGGCAATTTTCAAGGCAAATTCGAGTGCTTTTTTGTTTAAAACCGGTTTGGAGCCAGGATGTCCTAAACAAATCGGACAAACAGCAGTGTTTGGTTCTGTGCTTTTTGTCGGACAACCGCAAAACAACTTGCTTTGAGTGTGTAATTGCACGTGGATTTCCAGTCCCATTATTGGTGTGTAATTCATTAGTTATCCCTCGTTTTTCGCCAGCCTTTTTCTGAAAAAGGCTGGTGGTGCAGTTGCACGTGAATTTCCAGTCCCATTATTGGCGTGAGTTTCATGGGTGTACTCCTTCTTTCCACTTAATGGTTTGTACGAATTGTTCGTGGACTTTTCCATTGCTTGCAATAAATCCTTTGATTTCTTCTAGTTTCGTGTTTCCTTGATAATCGGAAAAGATCCCCCCGGCTTCTTCAATAATTATTTTGGGGGCTGCCAAATCCCATAGTTTTCCCGGGCCTCCAGTTACTAGATCGGCATTCCCTTGACATACTTGAACAACGCTTTCTAGCCACGGCAAGGTTGTTCTCCAGTGAACCAAGTTTAATAGTTTTTTGAATCCTTGAGGATACTGGTTTATAGCAAATGTAACGCCAGAACACGCCAAGTGACTTTCTTCTAAACGCGTTTTGTTGCTAACATGCGCTTTTTTTTTGTCGTAATAACATCCTTTGTTTTTTTGAGCATACACCAACTGGTTTTGAAATGGCCTGTGAATAACGCCCAATTCGAGTTCTTGTTTTTTTTGAAGGGCAATTAGAACCCCGCTAAAACTCAAGCCACGCGCATAGGGGAGTGTGCCGTCCAATGGGTCGATTATCCAGCGATAATCAGAATCGCTTTTAATTTCTCTGCTCTCTTCCATTAAAAAACCATGGTTGGGAAATTCTTTTTGCAAAATACTCAAAATTTTTTTTTCACAAGCAATATCGACTTGTGTTACAAAGTCTTTCACTCCTTTCATGGTTTTTTCCAATGGATTTCCAATGTTTTTGACTTGTATTTCACCAGCAGCCCTGGCCGCATGAATCGCGGTTTCTAGTTCGTGCGAAAACATGCTATTCTACACCTCTAACTGGTTTTTCAATGGCGCTTCCAGCTTGAACTAGTTTGGTTTCTTGCCAATGATTGGTCATTAATAACATTCCAATGGGCATTCCCTTATGGGCTCCAATATTCACGGAAGAGTGGGGTAAGCCGGCAACATTTGGTGGATTTACCATTCGATCCGCATAATAATGTTGTAATGGCGTCCAGGATTTTACTTCTTTAAAAGTAGGGGCAATTGCGTTCATGGTTGGAGCAACTAACAAATCTACTTTTTTGAAGGTGCTTTGGAATTCTTCAATAAGTTTTTGCCGTACTTTTAGGGCACGCAAATAGTATGCATCGCGAAAACCACTCATGCGCGCAAACGTTCCCAACAATAATCTGCGTTTGGCTTCTTCTCCAAAATTATTGCTTCTTACTTTTGAAAAGTATTCATTAAAATTTCCTTGAAGGGTTTCTGTTTTGCCATAACGCATGCCACAATATTTGGCTAGATTGGTGCTGGCTTCACTGGTTGCCAGCAAATAATACGTGGGAATGCTATACTCTGAATTCAAGGGCAAAGAAACCTTTTCGATTGTAGCCCTTTGGCTTTCCAATTCTTTTACACTGTTTTGAAATGCTTTTTGAACTGGTTCTGTGATTCCTTTTGTTTCAAATTCTTTTATAATCCCAATTTTCATGCCTTTAATGGATTTTCCTACAAAAGAAGGAAAATCTTCTACTGGCTGGTTGGCGGTTGTACTGTCTTTGGCATCTGCTCCAGCAACTGCTTTTAGTAAAAAGGCAGCGTCTTGCATGGTTTTTCCCATGGGTGAAATTTTGTCCAAAGAATTTGCAAAATCAATTAGCCCGTTTCGACTTATTCTTCCATAGGTGGGTGTAATGCTCGTGCACCCGCAAAAGCTTGCGGGGCAAGCCGCGCTTCCCCCGGTACTTTCTGCAAGTGAAACGTGTGAAAAGTTAGTGAGGCTGGTAAAACCCGCGCTTCCTCCAGAGCTTCCTCCGGTAGAATGATTTTTATCAAAAGGATTTTTGGGAATTTCAAATCCTTTTCCCGCATTTACATTGTAGGCGCCAAAACCAAATTCGTCTTGGCTTGTTTTTCCAATTATAATCGCACCGTTTTCTTTTGCGCGTTCAATTACGGTTGCATCAAACAATGGTTTGTAACCACTCAATATTTGGCTGCCGGCTCTGCTTTCAATCCCTTTCACGCAAATCGCGTCTTTGGCAGAAACCGGAACACCCAATAATAACGCTTTTTTGTAAGAAGTGGGATTTTGTTTTACTTTTTTTTCCAACTGTCCTGCTTGTTGAATGGCTTCTTTTTCGCTAATTAAACAAAAGTGATGGTATTTTTTGTTTTGCTTTTTAGCTTCTTCTATTATTTTGTGGGCATTTTCGGTAATCGAAACGGTTCCTCTTTGAATTTCTTTTGCGAGTTCTGCAATGGAATGTGTTTTCATTTTTACAACTCTTTTGCAACTTCAATAACAATTTCGTTTTTTCTAAAATGGTCTTTTAGTTCTCCTTCTTTTTTGAATCCTAGTTCTAAAAACCAGTTAAAGTGGGGTACATAAATTTGGGCGTGCACTTTTTTGGCACCGTTTTCTTTGCACCATTCTACGACTTTTGGAATAACTTCTTTTCCAATTCCGCTTTTGCGGTATTCGGGAAGAACAACGAGATCGCGTAGTTCGGCAAGATAATGATTAATAATAACCGCAGCGACTAGCCCGACTAGTTGGTTGTCTTTTCGGATTTCAAAAAACTGTTCTTTTGTGATTTCAATGGAATGCCCTTTTTGTAAGTATTTTTTGCACCAGTCGAGTGTTTCGGGTGTTCCGCGTTCTTTCCATTCCTGAAAAATAAGCTTTGCAATTGTCTCATGGTTTTTTGTTTCCAGTTTTTTCAGTTCTGTTTTCATTCTATCGCCTTTGGTCCTTTAAAATAAGGGCTCTTTTTGTGAACTGCATTTTCAAGGGCTTGTTCGTTTTCAAGGCATTTCTCAATTTTGTCTTCGCGCCACTTGTTGGACAGGGGAATAGGGTGAAAAGCAGGCTTTGTTCCTTTTATGTCCACTTCTTCAATTTTTTTAAAAGCACTAAGTATTTCCTGTAATTGCGGCAAAAAAGCGTTTATTTCGGTTTCGCTTAATTCTAGCCTTGCATTTTTGGCTACTCTTTGAAGCAGTTCTCGGTCTACTTTTAGCTTGGGCATACTATGCAAAAAACAGCAAAACGAATAAAAAACAGGGTTTTATGAGTGGTTATTATCTTTTTTTGGTTTGGCGCTTTTTTTTCAGCCTGTTTTCCAATATTCTGTTCCTAATGTCCATTATCCTTTCTCTTGAGTTTATTGCTCCAGCAGTAGCGCGATCTGCAGTGCGATCCTGAACATTACGGGCACGCGGTCTCCTTGCTTTTTTTCTGATTGTTGCATCTGTTGCAGCGCAAAGAGCGTTTTTTAGTTCATCCTGCTGTGCTTTTGTTATTTTAGCTTGAAGTTCTTCCGGGTAATAACTCAAATAATAATTCTTTTTGGATAGTTATTTCGCCTATTTGGCTTAAAAATCTCAGGCGCTGTTGTTTTTCATCTTTTTGCCTGTTTAACAAGGTTCTTTCGGATGGGACAGGAAACTTCTGTTTGAACGCTCGTAGCAGCCTTTCTGCTTCGTTGGTTAAGCGGTTCCATTCTGAAACTCTTTGTGATTCTCTTAGTTCATTAAACCTTCTTTTTAACTCTCGTCTTTTTAAGTTTCGTGTATGAATAGTTGTTCCAATCTGTGTGTATACTTTTGGAGGGTGTTTTTGATATCTTGCTGCCATGCTTTAGATTATGTGGCAAAGTATATTATTGTTTTCGTTATTTGCTTAAGTCGCGTTTTAGGTGTAATTCTTTTAGCTGTTGCTCGCTGACTTCACTTGGAGCTTCATCCATGAGGGAAACTGCTGCTTTTGTTTTTGGAAAGGCAATTACATCTCTTAAAGAATCCGCGTTTGTCAGCAATAAAACTACTCTATCCAGTCCCAATGCAATTCCGCCGTGCGGCGGTGCACCGTACTGGAATGCTCCCATTAAAAAACCGAATTTTTGTTCCGCATTTTCTTTTGAAATGCCAAGTGCTTTGAACATTTTTTCTTGCAGTTCTCTTTCATGAATCCTGATGGAACCGCCGCCAAGTTCAAAACCGTTTAAAACCAAATCATAGGCGTCTGATTTTACTTTTAAGGGCTCTTTTTCAAGTAATGCAATGTCTTCTTTTTTTGGTCTTGTAAATGGGTGGTGCATTGCTTTTAGTCTTTGTTCTTCTTCATCAAATTCGAACAGCGGAAAGTCTGTTACCCATAAAAAGTTTTTCTTTTTTTCATCAATCAATCCGAGCTTTTGTGCAACTGTTTTTCTTATTGTTCCTAAAGCTGCACAGGAAACTTTCCAGGAATCTGCAATCAGTAAAACCAAATCGTTTTCTTTTGCACTGGTTTTTTTCAGGATGCTTTCAATATGCTTTGGCTTCAGATACTTTGTAATATTTGAATCGAATGTTTTTCCCTGAACCTTTAAGGTTAACAGTCCTTTTGCATGGTGTGTTTTTGCGGTTTCAAGCAGTTCATTCAGGTCTTTTTTTGAAAGCTTTTCCCCGCCTTTTGGCGCCACAATGGCTTTGATACTTCCTTTTTCTTTGATTACAGTAGAAAAAACTTGGAATTCAGTGTCTTTTAATTCTTCTGTTAAATCCGTGAACTCTAATCCATAGCGGATATCAGGAGAATCTGTTCCATAGGTATTCATTGCATTTTCCCAAGAAATTTTGGGAAAAGGGGTTTTGATTTTTTCTTTTAAAACGGTTTTGAGAACAAACGCCATGCTTCGTTCAATTACATCCAATACTTCTTCTTGTTCTACAAAACTCATTTCCACATCTACTTGCGTGAATTCTGGTTGTCTGTCTGCTCTTAAATCTTCATCCCTAAAACAACGTGCAATTTGAATGTATTTTTCAAATCCTGCTACCATGCATAATTGTTTGAATATTTGGGGGCTTTGAGGCAAGGCAAAAAACTTTCCGGCATGCACTCTGCTTGGAACAAGGTAATCGCGTGCGCCTTCTGGCGTGCTTTTGGCAAGGATTGGTGTTTCGATTTCAATAAATCCTTCTTTATCAAAAAAATCGCGGAATGCTTTGATAATCTTGTGGCGTAAAATCAATCTTTTTTGTAATTCCGGTCGGCGCAAATCCAAATAACGGTATTTTAGTCTTTGTTCTTCGCTTGCCAATAAGTGTTCGTCCACTTCAATGGGCAAGGGTTGTTTGGCAGCATTTAATATTTCGAGTTTGGAAGCAGTTACCTCGATTTTGCCTGTTTTGATTTTAGTGTTTTCCGTTCCTTTTGGTCTTTTTCCAACCTTTCCTTCGATACAGATTACAAATTCTTTGCCCAGTTTTTTCGCAGTTTCATGAACGCTTTTGCTTTCTTTGGCATTAAAAACGACTTGTGTTTCTCCTTCCCTGTCACGCAGGTCAATAAAGGTCAGTAAGCCATGGTCTCTTCTGTTTGAAACCCAGCCTGCAATCGAAACCTTTTTTCCAAGGCTTTTTTCGGTTATTTCTCCGCAAGAATGCGTTCTTTTCATATGATTACCGTTAGTTATTTTCAAGAGAAAAGGGTTTTAAAGAGTGGTTTGGTGTTTTCCAAGAGAACTTGTTTTTTGGAGCAAGCAACTAGAATAGAGGTGCTTTTTAACTAGAAAATTCTCTTTGATAGGCATATTAATCCAGTAAAGTTTTACTTGTTAGGATTGGCATTGATTATTTTGCTGGTTGTTTTGGTTTTGTGGCAAACTACTTCTTAATAAAGTATTGAAAACATTTTCTGTTTTATCCAAAACCAAATTCTGTTAGCGCCTGCTGGTTTTTTTCGCCCAGTGCCCGTGCGGGAATTTTTAGTTTTCGCTGTACTGCGTGGGCAAATTCTCGGGCAAAACCGTGTATGGAATACACTTGTTTTGGTTCGCACTGTTTAACAAATTTTAATAATCCATTATAATCTGCGTGATCGCTTAGAGGGAACACTTTATCAAAACCGCTTCGATGCCCCCAACCGCTTGCAAAAGCAGAAACTATTTTTTTGTGCAAGGCAAATTCTAGGGCGGGAATTAAGTTTTTGTCAAACAAAGAAGGAGGCATGATCAAAACATTTCCGTCTTGTAAATTGTGATTTAATTCAATGTATTTTCCCAGTTTTTTGCCAAACTTTTCATACACCTTATTAGTTGAAAACACTTTTTCGTGCACTAAAGGAATTTCGTTTGCAAATTCATTGCAAATTTTGGTTAGTTCTTGTGCTTTTCCGGTTGCATATCCCGCTAATACCACGAATCGTTTGTGTTTAACATTTTGTTTGATCCAATTGCCCATTTCTTCGTGAACTTTTTCGCGGTCTGGAAAAGAGTATTGGGGCAAGCCAAAAGTGGTTTCAATCACTAATACGTCACAAGGCATTGGTTGGGCGGCGCTAAACAAAATGGATTCTACTGGATTAAAATCGCTGGTAACCAAAATGTTTTTTTCGCTTTCTACGTGCACCAATCCACTCCCCAAGATGTGCCCTGCATTGTGAAAGCAAACCGTGCTTTTTCCAAGCTTTTTTTTGTGATGAAGAGAAATGGTTTTGCAGCCATTAAAAGAAGGCCGATTATTTTGAATCAACGCAAGGGTTTCTGGAGTGGTTAGAGCGGGTTGTTTGCCAGTAGAATAATGGTCGGAATGCGCGTGGCTGATGAGGACGGCATCGGCTTTTTTTTTGCTGTTTTTAGAGTCTATTGCCAGTAACTGTCCGTTTTGCTGGATTCTTATTCCGGAGTCTAAAAAGATTCGCATGAAACAAGAAGGACTTTAAACAATAAAAGTTTTTGCTGGCTACGAACTCAATTTTTTTTGAATTGCGTTTTTTAATAATTGAGAGGCTTTTTCACCGGAAACCTTTCCGCGCAGTTCTTTCATGACATCGCCCATAAGGGGGCCAATAGCGCCCATTTTCCGCTCACTAACCAATTTGCTATTCTTTGCCACGATTTGTTCCACTATTTTTTCTACTTCGCTCTCGGAAACCATTTCCCCGGTTTTTTCTGTTAAAATGGTTTCTAGAGCAGAAAATGGTTCTTGGCTCCAATGGGAAAGGATTTCTAATGCATTTTCTTTGATGATTTTTCCTTTTTGGTGAAAAGCAAAGAATTCTTCCAAGTGTTTGGGGGTAAGGGTTTCAACTGGTTTTCCTTGGCGCTTTAACTGGGTTAATCCCTCTAATAAAATCCATGCCATAAAAGAAGCATTTCTTTTTTTGGAAAGTTGTTCTTCAAAAAAACACGCCCAATTATCTAATTTCATTTTTTCTGCTAATTGTTTGGACAAACCTGCTTTGGTGTAAACCAAAACGCGTTTTTCAAGGGATAAGGGCAAACGATTTTTTAGTGCGGCTAATTGTTGGGGCGTAATTTCAATAGAATCCAAATCGGTTTCAGGATACATGCGTGCAGCACCGGGTAAAGGGCGCAAGTATTCTGTGTTTCCATCTTCTAGTGCTTGTCTGGTTTCTTCTGGAACCCCCTTTAAAGCAGTATGGCATCGGTCCAGCGCAAGGAGTAACGCGTTTTCTGCTTTTTCTTTTGTTCCAGAAACCAATACAAACGCATCCATTCCGGCACACCCTAGTTTTTGTTTGATGGCTTGCACTTCTTTTTCAGAAACCCCATAGCCGGGCAATTCATCCGAGTGGAGAATTCCTTTCAAACCGGTTTTTACTTTTATCAATCCCGCAATTTCTGTTCCAAATCTTCGATTGGGTTGTACTTCAAATCCGAAGATTCCAAAAAACTTGGGTAACCGAACTCCCAAAACATTTTTTCCTTTCAAAAATTTGCAATCAGAATTCGAAAAAACCGCGGAGCAGTCAATTAGGGGTTGTTCTAGTTCGGTTTTTTGCAGATTGGTGTCCGACAATTTGTGCTTTATTTCCAATAGTTTTTGTTGTCGTTGCACTTCTCTTCGAACATATTCATCAATCAATTCTAGTTCTTGTACGCCTTTTACTTCTACTCGTGCTCCGTCCTTGATTGAAATATTCAAGTCTTGTCGAATGGTGCCCAGTCCGCGTTTTGCTTTGCAGGTTCTCCTAAACAAGTTTCCAATGGCTAGGGCGGTTTGTTTGGCTTCTGCTGGCGTGGTAATATCGGGTTCTGTTGCCAGTTCGATTAGGGGAATGCCCAGTCTATCCAAACGATAGGTAATGTGGTCTTCGCTTTTTTGAGAGGGCCTGGCAGCATCTTCTTCTAGTGCCATGGCTTGAATGCCAATCTTTTTTCCCGAACTGATTTCTAGTGCTCCGTTAATGGCCATTAGGGCTGTTCTTTGAAATCCACTGGTATTGCTGCCATCTATTACGAGTTTTCGCATGACTGGAACGTTTTCTAGAATAGTGGAGTTTGTGAGCAATGCAATTGTTAGAATGGTTTGGAGTGCTTCTGGCTCTGCTGGTTTGGGGGGCGATTCGTCTGTGCAAATCAGGCAATTTACCGCGTTATATGCCTCGTATCTATAATAAAGGCCCTTCTTGTATGCCTCTAGTGCAGCAGGATCATATTCTCCTAATTCAGATACAACCGGCCTTAATCGACGTTCAATTATAACATCTGGTTTTCCTTCTTGCAGAATGCCTTGACAGCGGCAAAATAGTTTTCCAGTATCTAATTGTTGATGCACTTCTAGTCCGCATTTTAACCCGATTTTTTGATATTCTTGCATGTCAGTTCCCTTTTTTTAACCGCATATTTCTTTTTTCTATTTGTTCTATAGCAATTAATGCCCCTTCTAAATCTCCTTTTGCTATTTCAATTGCCTCTGAGATTTGTTTCAGTTCATTTCTAAAAAGTTCTCTTTCAAGTTCCGTTTCCTTTGGAAGGGTTATTTGCGTTTCAATTAATAAATCAAAATCCCG
>JAHJAQ010000055.1 GCA_018813975.1 Microcaldota archaeon | reverse complement strand
CCAAAAGGCTTGTCCTGCTCCACGGAACATGCTTTTTCAAGAATTGGACCTGCTTTTTTGACAATGGCCCTGGCAAATAGCATCTCGGAAAACGCAAGGCTAGCGCCTTGTTCTCGACAAAGCACTCTAAAAGGAGGATCTGAGACCCGCACCATAGGGGCCAAGATCAGGTTGTTTTTCAAAGAAAGCGATCCAATGCGCATATATAGTATATATTGAACTGGGATTTAAATGCTTTTTCCAGGGAGAAATACCCCCCAACCCAAGAATAAGTTATGTATACTCGCATTTATCGTTTATCGCCGAAAAAATGCCCCTCCTATTAACAACCCCCCACTATACCTTAAAACGTTAATTTTGAGGGTTTTCCCCTCTAAGCCCTTAAAAATTCAAAAAAAGTCTTTGAAAAAGCTAAATTGTGTTGCTCCGCCTCTCCTTAGAATCTTGAATCACCTCAACCTAACCCTGCAAAGCGATTTCCCGCTCCAAAAATACCCCTTCAATCAATGGTTTGAATTCCAAACAACCAATAAAAATAAAACTTCATTTTATAAACTTTTTTTGGAGGGTTTTCCTTAGATTTCAAACCAAATTTTGGAGGGGAAACCAAAAATAGCGTTTGGTGTGGGGTTTTCAGGCCCTAAAGGCCTAAAAACAGCAACTTAGAAAACACAAAAGAGTTTTTGATTTTCAAAAAGAATTAGCGAAAAATGGTTATGTATACTCTTTTTTTGGGTTTACAAGTGTCTGTATCCTTTTGGCTGTTTGTAGTGCCAATAATATCCTATCAATAATCCGAATACCATGGCTACAATTATCAAGAGACTGAGCTCGAAAATAGTGAATCCTTGAAAGCCTTGGGGAATTGTTTGGATCAAGCCGCCTTGAACGCATTGTTCTCCTAGATTGTTACTAACTTCTTGGCCCAGCATGTCTTGGGTGGTTTGGCAAAGGCTTTCTTCTGCTCCGCGTACGAGTTCTTCGCTTCCGGGCGGGAGAATAGAAGTTATTGCATCTGTTACTCCGGGTAGGACTTCTCCTCCACTCGGGACAACTGGCGGAACATCAAATGCCGGGGGAACGCTTGCCGGTGAAACGCCTAAAGGGGAGGGGGATGAAAAAACCCTGTTTATGGCTTGGGTTTTAAGGGGGCTTAAAAATCCACTGAAACGGCCAAATAATAGACCTGCTACGCCTAGAAAGGCGATTAAACTAGTCCCTAATAGCACTAAAATGCGGCTTTCTCCGGGGTGTAGGATTTCTTTTCCTTTTTGGGTAAGAGAATAATATTTCCATTTTCTGCCTTCATCAATGGCGTGTACTAGGCCGGCTTTTTCAAGCAAGCCCAGGTGTTCGGAAATGGTTGGGGCAGAGACCCCTATTTTTTGGGCAAGTTCGGACTGGGTTTTTCTGCGCTTGCCAAGTTCTTTTAAGATTTGAACTCTTTTTTGACCGGCTAGTGCCTTAAAAGTCTCAGTGGTAAGGGTGATTTCCTTTTCCATGAAAAAAATGGACTTGCTTGAGTTTAAATGGGTTTGGATTTGGTTCGGAAAAGGCCGGGCTTATTTTCGTGTTAGAATCCAGATGGTTCTTTTCAATTTGTTTTTAGGGTTTTGATAAGCTGCCGGAAATGCTTTTGCAAACTGGGGGCCTTTTTTTTGCAGGGGGTTGGTATTGTAAAACCACGGAGCAAACACAGCAGGGGAAATGGTAATGCTTTTTTGGCGGTCCCATTCAAAAACGGGAAAAATAAACACTATTTTTTGGTTGGATTTCATTAATTGGGCCAGTTTGGAAAAAAGTGTTTGGTATAGTGGTTCCAATTCTTGAATTGTTGTTTTGGCCTGGTAGGGAGTTGGCCTTTTTTTGAGATACGGCCCTAAGTATGGCTCCGTGGCCACTCCATGAAAACTATTTGGGGATAAAAAAGAAGCTAATTGGCTAGCGTCTTTATTATAAATTTTAATGGTTCCTTTTGTGGAAAATTGTTTTTGAATCCATTCCAGATTTTTTTGGGCTACTTGACTTTTGTGCGTGTCTTTTTCAATGCCCAGTATATTCAATCCAGTTAATAGTGCTTCTTGTAACACGGTTGCATACCCGCAAAAAGGATCTAATAGGGTTTGTTTTTCTTTTAATCCGACCAAGTTTACAAGTATTTTGGCTAAGCGAATGGAAATAATTTCTTTGTTGTCTTTGAATGGTCTTTTTTCGTCTCGTTGTTTCCATTCTTTTGGATTGCTTACACTAATGGTTTGGCAAAACAAAAAACCCGTGGGTGTTTGGGCTAGGTTCCAATCGGTTTTGTCCTCTAACAGTTTCCAGGAAAGAATTTCACTTGGATTGGTTACGCGAATATTGTGTTGTTTGTGATGGGTTCCTTTTTTTTGTTGAGCCTTTTGTTTGTTTGTTTTAAACCCTTTTTTTAGGGCGCGTAATACTTGTTCTTCTTGTACGCGAGTTATTTTTCCAACACTGGAAAGTGCAAACAAAAACTTGGATGGTAATTTTTCAAAGAAATGATTTTGTTCTAGTTTTTGAAATATTGTTTGACTGTTTAGATTTGGTGTTTCAAACAATACTTGTGCAATTTTGGTAGTGCCCCCTAATTTTTTTATTATTTTTTTGGGATTGGAAAGCGTTCCTTCTATGAGAGCTGTGTTGTTCCAGATGGATTGAATGGTGATGTTTTCCTGGTTCAAACAGACGGTTAGTTCCGCTAGGGAAAGTATTGGATCGCGACCGAAAAAAAAGAGGAATTGGGCCATTACATTCTAAATTGAAGCGATTTGGGTTTAAAATGACCTCTTTTAGGGACTGCTAACTTTTATTAAGCTTTCTTTTCAGAAAATCGATTAGGTGCTGTAATATGACGCGATCAAAATCTCTAAGAGACCCTAAGATTGAAAAGCCAGAGGATTCGGAATGGCTCAAATGGTATAAGGGATTATCCCAAAAAGACCATGAAAAATACTTGGCTAAATTAGGGTTGGATGCCAGTGACCAAGAAGAATTGAGTGAAATCAAAAAAGAGCTCAAAAAGGCAAAAATTATGGAAGAAGAGTAAGAATTATAACACTCAAAACCAACCATACTCTATGGCTTCCTCCAAAAAAACAGATACCATTTTACCGGAAAACCAAAAATTGCTAGAGCAATTTCGACAAGAAATGATTGTAGCGGGTTATTCCAAAAGAACCATTAAAACCTATTTATTGTTAGTTCGATCGTTCTTGCGCGTTCTAAAAAAATCCGCTAAGGATTGTTCGCGAAGCGATATCATTGAATTTATGGCCACTAAAAAAGAAGAAGGCCAAGTTTCTCCTACTACGCTTGCATTGGTGTATTCTGCCTTAAATTATTTTTTCAAAAACTTTTTACAATTAAAAATAATGGAAGAAATTAAATCTCCTAAAAAAGGCAAAAAGATTCCCACGGTTCTAACCAAAGAAGAAGTTAGGCGATTGATAAAAGCCACTAGAAGAGGAAGAAATCGATTGATCGTAGAATTCTTGTATTCTACCGGAGTGCGCGTAAGCGAGGCAGTCACCATCAAGCTAAATGCCCTTGATTTCAAAGAATGCATTGCCCGAGTAAAAGGCGGAAAAGGCAACAAAGACCGTGTGATAATCCTTTCCAAACAATGGATTAAAGAAGCCAAAAAATATTTGAAACGCAAAAAAGTTTCCAGTGAATTTTTGTTTTCCCAAAAAACCACCCCCCATTCTATCTCCGCGGATACGATTCAACGCATTATTCGAAATGCCTGTCAAAAAAGCGGCATTAACAAAAAGATAACACCACATGCGCTCAGACATAGCTTCGCCACGCATTTACTGGAAGCAGGTGAAAACATTCGAACCATTCAAGAATTATTGGGACATGCTTCTTTAGCCACTACTCAGATTTACACCCATGTAAGCACTGAGAATTTGAAAAAAGTTAAGAGCCCTTTTGATCGACTCTAACACCCCATACTTCCGCAATTATCCTAAAATTCTTGTTTCTACCCCCTTATTTTGTTATGTAGTAATCATTTTTGAAGGAAAATTCCGGAACAAATATACCTAAAACCAAAAATAGATTATGTAGAATATCTAGTTTTACTAGTGAACGCACTAGTTTTTTCCTTGTTTTTTAAACAATAAGTTTAAATAGTTCGACTCGGTATTAAATAACAAAAACCAAGTGGAGGAATTGCATGACTACACGAATTTCCAAGTTATTTGGCATGGATGTATATACTACGGATGCTGAGTACAAGGGAAAAGTCTTTGATTTGGTCATTAACCTCGAAAAAGGACGTATTGAAACCATTACCACAGAGCCACTAAAAGTCAAGTCTAAGCAAGAAGCAAAGAAGATTATTAGTGAAAAAAGCATTCCATATCGAAACGTTAAGGCCGCCAAGGACATCCTACTAGTGGGCAGAGGCTCTGGAACGCCAGAACCAGAAGAAGAAGCCGAAAAACCTACTTATTTGTCTCGTTATCACCGTCGTCGCCAGTAATCCTTTTTTTCATCTCTTTTTCTATTTATTCTTTTAAACACATAGGTATCCTTATACATAATAGTGTTTGAGTATTATGGTAAGTGAATAGGGGAAGTGTGGGGTCTCATGGTAAAGGCTTTTTTTATCCAATACAAATTTTTAACACCCGATTCTATCAAGCATTCCTCCTATACCTATCAAAAGCTTTTTCGAGCGCTCTATGGGTATACTCAAAACGTTTCAAAATCCAATGGTAAATCCTATAAATATCATCGTTCTGGCGTGCTCTCTAAAGGACCCTATATTCGGCCCGGTAAGAATTGCGTAATTATTTCCAAAGATCAATTATCTCCCTTATTTGATTTTTTTAAGACTGGTAGAAACCCTACCCATAAATGGGTTGGAAAAGGAGATTGGAAGGCAGTCTATTATATGAATGAAAAAGAGGTTCCCGTCACTGAATTGATTAAACCGTTGGAATCCCTCTTAGATCGGACCTATATTTCGCTCTCTGGAGAATCTCCTCATCGCCTTGAACAAGCCCTAGCCAATTTGTTTGCTTCTACTGGGCAATCCACTAAGAAAACTAGTGAAGCCTATCGAAAATCCTTATTAGAAGCAGCCAATCGATTAACCACTAATGACTGGTTTACCTTGTCTAGTTCTAAATCAGCGCGTTTAAAGAACTTTCACGCCTTGGTTTCAAGGCTTCGAAGAGCCTAACTCGTACCCTGACCTTCAGGAGTTCTACTTTCCTCAATTGCTTCTTCTACTTGCTCTTTCTTGGTTTTCTTCTTACGAAGTCTCACTAATAGGACTTTTTTACGCCACTTTCGTTTGCCCCCAGTATCCGTGGTTTCAAAAAGACCCAGATCTGATAGGGTCTTTAAATGGGGATATAAGCTTCGTTCATTCTTATAGTGAATCCCAAACAATTCGAGTATTCTCCTTCGGATTTCTTCCATTTCTACCCACTCATCAAAGCCAATGACTTGAGTGAGATGAAAAGCCTGAGTGTTTTCTCTGAGTACTAGGAAGTCCCAAATAGAATGGATTTCCTCTATTTCTGACGGTTCATCTTTAGAAAATTCATCTTTAAAAACAGGTTTTTGAGGTTCAATTAGCTTTTCTGGAGGGGTTCCTTCAGAAACTCCCAGGATTCGCCGAAAAAGCCCTTGAATCTGGCTTTTAAAACTCATTGATTACTATATTGATGGTAATTACTTAAAAACATTACTGTAATTACGAATCATCACTGTCATTACTAAAAACCAAAAAGTAAGACTGCTTTTTGAGGATTTCGGAAGCACTTGAAAGCATTGATGGATTTGAGGGAGTAAGGGTTGTTCAAAATAGCGTTTTTATAGGGTTTTTTTTAGGGTTTTTTTGGTCTTTTTGAAAGTGGTCTTTTTTGAGGTAGTATTTTTTGGGCGCTGAAGAACTAAAAATCCGTTTTCTATAATGCTTTTTTTGGGATTTTTGACTAACTTGTTTTGTATTGTTTTACTGTTGGATTGGGTTGTTGAAGTTGATTTGGTTTTGGCTTTTTATATACTCCTTAATTCGGATCTTACTGGTTTTTGAAGGTTAGAGTGCTCTAAATCCGGGTTTTATAGGGGTGTTTTTTAGGGATAAAAATAGATAGCGGGGGAAGGATTTGAACCTTCGACCTTTGGGTTATGAGCCCAACGGGCACTCCTGACTGCCCTACCCCGCTATAAAAAACACGTATTGGGGCATGTCTGATCGTTTAAATCAAGTTTTAAGCTTTTTTTATTCTTTTTTTTGGATTTTAACTATTTTTTAGTTCTCTTTTCTTTTTTAACGTTCTTTTTGTCGTTTGTTTTTTTTGGTTTGGCTGATTCTTGATTTGTCCTAGTTCTTGTGTT
>JAHJAQ010000054.1 GCA_018813975.1 Microcaldota archaeon | reverse complement strand
TGATTTGGGAAAAATGAAACGCATAAAAGAACTAGCCAAACGAAACTATAATATTGATAATATTAAACTTGGAAAGTGAGAAAAATGGGTCGCGGAGAATTTGCTGCCAGACAACAAGAAAAAAAACGCAAAAAATGGCGTCGAAAAAAAAGAGTGATTCGAGAACGATTACTCGGCACGCGCGAAAAATATAAGTTAATGGGAAAAGCACCCCAAGCCAAAGGCATTGTACTGGAAAAAAGAACAGTAGAAGCCAAACAACCCAATTCTGGCTTGCGAAAATGTGTGCGTGTACAATTAATCAAAAATGGTAGACAATTAACAGCCCTTGCCCCCTATGATGGTGCCATCAAATATATTGACGAGCATGATGAGGTTATTGTGGAAGGAATTGGTGGTTCCAAAGGTGGCCCCAAAGGAGATCTGTGGGGCGTAAAATACCGCGTTACCCATGTAAATGGGCAAGCCCTCGAAATGCTTCGAAGCGGTAGAAAAGAAAAAGTAAAGCGCTAGTTAAAAAGGATAATGTGATTTTATGACGGAAAAAGCCCATTCAAAAGAAGTACATCCAAAAAAAGAGGCTATGCCAAGCAAAATTGAAAAAAAAGAACATCACACAGAAGAAAAACCCAGCACAACGGTTAAAATAAGTGTTGAAAAAAAAGAAGAAAACACAATTTCCCAAAAGCAAGTGCACCAAAAACCAAAAGAAGATCTATTTTTGCCTTCGCTTTTTGGGCGATGGTCTACACAAGAAGTAAAAATACATGATTATAGTTTAGCACCCTACATTAATTTGGAAAGTCGTTTTGTACTGCACTCGTTTGGACGAAACGCCAAGCAACCATTTGGAAAAGCCAAACTAAATATTGTAGAACGCTTGATTAACAAGATTATGCGTGCGGGCCAAGGAAAGCGAAAAATGTCGGGCAAATTTATTCGAGGAAGACATGGAACGGGAAGAAAGATTCAAGCCATGCAAATAGTTGAAAATGCATTTGAACGAATTGAGCATGAAACCAAACAAAATCCCCTTCAAATATTGATTGATGCAATAGAACATGCGACCGTGCGCGAGGATACCACTCGAATCAAAAGAGGGGGAGTAGCCTACTCTGTTTCTGTTGATGTAGCACCCATGAAACGCGTGGATGAGGCCATCAAAAACCTGGCGTTAAGTGGTTTTGCAGGCAGTTTTAAGAAAAAAACGCCTGCGCACGAAGCATTGGCTAGAGAAATTATATTGGCTGCAAAAGGAGATAATGCTTCTTTTTCTATTAAACGAAGAGATGAAGTGGAACGAATTGCCATGGCCTCTCGATAAAATGATCGGTGATTTTTTTGGGTAGAAGAGAAGAAATGGTAAAACTCGCGGAAAGCCTTATGGGAAACCAAAAGGATATTCGAAATATTGGAGTAATAGCCCATATTGATCATGGCAAAACCACGTTAACGGATTCTTTGGTGGCGGAGGCAGGTTTGATTAGTTTTGACTCTGCCGGAACTGCTCAAGTCATGGATTATGAAGACCAAGAACAAGACCGTGGCATTACAATTAATGCAGCTAATATTACACTGGTGTATGAACACGAAGACCAAAAAACACTAATTAATTTGATTGATACGCCAGGACACGTGGATTTTACGGGAGAAGTTATTCGTGCCATGCGTGCCGTGGATGGCGCAGTTATTGTAGTAGATGCTGTTGAAGGGGTTATGCCTCAAACTGAAACGGTTATTCGCCAATCCTTGAAAGAATTTGTGAAACCAACTTTATTCATTAACAAGGTTGATCGACTTATTTCCGAGTTACAGGTTTCAGAAGAAGAAATGCAAAAACGATTTGCTAAAGTCATTGCCCAAGTCAATGCTTTGATTAGTAAAAATGTACCCAAGCAATTCAAAAAAGAATGGGCTGTGAATGCTGCTAATGGCTCTGTTTCTTTTGGCAGTGCCAAGCGAAAATGGGCGGTTTCAGTTCCCTTTATGCAAGAATCTAATATTAATTTCAAACAAATATACGAGCATTTGAAAAATAATCAGCAAGAAGAACTCGCGAAAAAAAGTCCCGCGAGCAAAGTAGTATTGCAAATGATTGAAAATTTTTTACCCAATCCACTAGAAGCCCAAAAATACCGAACCAAACAAATTTGGGGAGGAGACATGGAAAGCGAAATCGCCAAAAGCATGGAATCCTGTGATCCTAAAGGAGAATTGGCCATGATGATAACCGATGTGAGTGTGAACAAACATGCAGGTGATGTGGCAACTGGAAGAATTTATTCCGGAACCATTGAGCCGGGCATGACCATTAAACTATTGGGAAAACAGACCGATGTTCGCGTTCAAAAAGTAGGATTGTTTATGGGAGACAATTTTATAGATGTACGTTCCATGGGAGCCGGAAACATTGCGGCAATGGTTGGATTAAAAGATGTTTTTGCAGGAGAAACCATTTGCACTAAGGAAATTAAAGAATTTGAAAGCTTTATGTCAGCTGTTGAACCAGTTATTACTGTTAGTATTGAAGCCAAGCAAACCAAAGACCTCCCCAAACTCATTACAGCATTACGCCAATTAACCAAAGAAGATCCTAATTTGCGCGCTTCGATAAACCAAGAAACCGGAGAACACTTGTTATCTGGAATGGGTGAACTTCACCTAGATGTGAATCGCTATCGAATTGAAACCAATCACAAAATTCCAATAAAAGTCGGATGCCCTATCGTGGTGTACAAAGAAACCATTACCACTAATTCTGATACTTTAGAGGGAAAAACACCCAATCGGCATAACAAGTTTTTAATGCATGCAGAAACCATTCCAAAAGAATTATTGGAAAAACTCATTGAATTGAAAATTGATGCTAAAATTCGGGACAAAGACAAAGAACTGGTTAAAAAATTGATTGACATTGGCTTTCCACGAGATGAAGCACGCAAAATTTGGATGGTACACAACAATTGTGTACTGGTAGATGGTACGCGTGGAATTCAATCCTTGTATGAAGTCAAAGAACTTATTATTCAAGGATTTAAAGATGCGATGGATCAGGGCGCCTTAGCCAAAGAAAAAAGCCATGGCATTAAAATTGTGTTAAAAGATGCGAAGTTACACGAAGATTCTATTCATCGAGGACCAGCCCAAGTATTGCCAGCGATTACCCGAACGATTTTTGCTTGTGTGTTACAAGCCAAACCAGTCTTATTAGAACCAAAGCAAACCTTGAGTATTACGGTTCCACACGATTTTATGGGATCTGCTTCCAAAGAGTTGGGAAGTAGGAGAACCCAGATCAATGAAATGCGAACTGAAGGAGACACCACGGTTATTATTGCAAAAGCCCCTGTAAAAGAATTGATTGGATTTGCTGCTGCGATTAGAGGCGCCACACAAGGTCGAGCCCAATGGACTGCAGAATACGCGGGCTATGCAATGCTGCCACGAGAACTCCAAAAAGAAGTTATCACGGAAATTCGCAAGCGAAAAGGAATGGATCCAGAAGTTAAAGACTACAAATTCTTTTTAGATTAAAAAAAAAAGTACTATTTTTTTACAGGTAGCTTTCGTTTAGGACGAAGTTGTTCCCAAACCGCGTTTAAAACCTGTTCATTGGTCCAAGTTGGATTTTCTCTACGAATCCGATTTATCAAAGGATTAACCACTCTGGGTTCGAATGCGCACATAAGCCGCATTTGTAAATTGGCTTCTGTTCGCTGCTTTTGGACTTCTCGAGGACTTTTTCGCTTTGGAGTTTCAGGTTTTTTAGCGGGCATACTCTAACAATACGCTTAGAACAATAAATATCCTTTGTAGCCAAAAGCCCCCCAAAACCGACAAAAAACGGGTCTAATTAACTATTTAAAGATTTGCTTCTAAGAGGTCTTAATATTGCTTTATGTATAGCTGTGACGTTTAACGTCGAAAAAACGCATGTTTGGAGGAAATAATCATGGCAGATAAGCCGCATTTGAATTTGATCTTCATTGGTCACGTAGACCATGGAAAATCCACGACAGTCGGAAGACTATTGTATGATACTGGTTCTTTGGCAGAACAAGACTATCGAAAACTAAAAGAAGAAGCGGAAAGTAGAGGAAAAGGAAGCTTTGCTTTTGCGTATGCCATGGACCGACTAAAAGAAGAAAGAGAAAGAGGCCTAACCATTGACGTAGCCTATAAGAAATTTAAGGGAAAGAAAAACGATTTTACGATTATTGATGCACCCGGTCACAAAGACTTTGTCAAAAACATGATTACTGGAACCTCTCAAGCGGATGCAGCGGTACTCATTATTGCAGCCAAAGAAGGAATTCAACCTCAAACCAAAGAACACGCGTTTTTATCTCAAGTAATGGGAATCAAACAATTGATTGTTGCCATTAACAAAATGGATGAAATCAATTTTGATGAGAAAAAATACAACGAATTGCAAGGAGAACTAACCAAGTTATTGCAAGGTGTTGGATACAAAATCGATGGAATTCAATTCTTGCCCATTTCCGCTTTTTTGGGAGACAATGTTGCCAAAAAATCCGATAAACTCACTTGGTTTAAAGGACCCACTCTAGTGGATGCCTGTGATGCTCTAATAGCACCTAAACCACCCACTGACAAACCACTACGATTACCCATTCAAGACGTTTACACCATTAAGGGCGTTGGCTTAGTTCCTGTTGGAAGGGTTGAAACCGGAATTCTAAAACCAAACGACGAAGTGGTAATCATGCCCACTGGTATTAAAACCCAAGTTAAGGACATTGAAATGCACCACGAAAAACTACCCCAAGCAGTTCCAGGAGATAACATTGGATTTAATATTCGCGGCGTTGACAAAAAAGATGTGAGCAGGGGAGATGTTGTAGGTCCCGCCAAGGATCCGCCAACAGTTGCCAAAGACTTTACCGCTCAAATTGTGGTATTAAATCATCCGAGTGCTATTGCAGTTGGATATACGCCAGTCTTTCACATTCACACCAAACAACTGTCCTGTACTTTTACGGAACTACAAAAGAAATTAGATCCTAAAACAGGACAAAGCAAAGAAGACAATCCCAAGTTTTTGAAAGCAGGCGATGCTGCCATTGTAAAAATCACACCAACCCAACCAGTATCTCTAGAAGAATTCAAACAATTCCCACAATTGGGAAGATTTGCTATTAGAGACATGGGACAAACAGTAGCAGCAGGAATTGTTCTAAAAATTACGCCAAAAGAAGCAGGCAAAAAGAAGTAGAACTGCTTCTTTTTTTCTTTTTTATTTTTAGCATCAATAAAACGCTCTTGTTTTATTGGTTGGAATAATATTGGTGACATCATGACACAAAAAGCGAGAATAAAGCTTAGTTCGCCTAATTTTGGACAGGTCACGCAAATCTCCAACCAAATCATTGAAATCTGTGAAAAAACCGGTGCCAAGCATTCAGGCATTATTCCCTTACCCACTAGAAAACTATTAGTACCTACTCGAAAAAGTCCTTGTGGCGGGGGAACAGAAACCTATGAAAAATGGCAAATGCGCGTGCACAAGCGCATTATTGATATTCAAGCGGATGAAAGAACCTTACACAGAGTCATGCGAATTGATATTCCCGAAAACGTGCACATGGAGATTGAGCTTAAAGGATAGTATCGGGTTTCAAATAAACCCGATAGTATTTCGTGTTGCACCGGCGAAACGGTGCCACATGGAAATCGAATTAAAAGAGTAAATCCCCCATGAAAAGTGTTTATGTTTTTGGTCCCATTCACTTGTTTGGAGAAGATTATCTTCCAGTTTATAAAAAGTTAAACAGGGTTTGTGAATCGTTTTTTGATAAAGTAATCGGAACCTATCCTGATTTTTGGGATTCAAAAGAAAAGCCCACTGAATTTTATGCACGAACTGTTCAGATGACTACGCAATGTGACTTGTTTATTGCTGAAGTGAGCAGTCCTTCTCATGGCGTTGGAATGGAACTTCAGATGGCGATTAAACACAAAATTCCAATTATCGCCTTGGCCAAAGAAGGAACTGAAGTTTCCAAAATGGTTTTGGGACTTCCAAACCTGCAAAAAGTCATTCGATATAAGGATACAGAAGAACTCGTGAAAAAAGTGGAAGAAGCGTTAAATCAACGAGAAAAGGCTAATTCGACGATTGTCCCGGAAAAAAAATAAATATAACTTGTTGTTTAACTTTCTATATGGGCAATGAAATGACCGTTTCAACAAAAACAAAGCGATTAGGCGGTTCGCTGATGGCAATTATTCCGAAGAAAGTCGTGAAAAAACTTGAGCTAAGAGAAAATGAATCCATTGAGATCAGGGTAAAGCGTCCGCAAAAAAGCTATTTTGGTATTTGCAAAGGAGTTTCTGCTTTTAAAGAGGTTGACCGTTTTGACCGGAAATAAGTTTGTAATTGATTCAAGTGCGTGGATAGAATATTTGCGCGGAACAGTCAAAGGCAAAAAGATATCACTGTTAATTGAAGACACTAAAAACAGTATTTTAACACCCAACATTGTTTCAGTCGAAACCATAAGCAAAATAGCCCGAGAAAAAGGAGATGTAGAGGGAACAATTAATGCCATTCTAAATTTGTCCCTCCCCCCCACAGAAAGCCGCCAAGATTATGTAAACGCTGGCCTAAAACATGCACGCTTGAAAAAAATCCACAAAAATATTAGCATGCCAGATGCTATAATTCTGACCTTAGCTGAAAAAAACAACGCCAAAATTGTTACGTTAGACCATCATCTCAAAGGAAAAAACACTGTTTTTTTGAACTAACACAAGTTACTGGTTTTTGTATTCTTGTCAAGTAATCGAAAGGACAAGAATCTAGCATTTTATTTCTGCTGTTTCTTCATAGGCTGGACAGTGAACAAGAAAAAGTTTCATTTTCCCTTGATAATTAAAAGGTGTGTTCTTTGGTACTATAATAGTATCCATCTTTTCTACTTTAATATTTTTTCCATCCAGGATAAATTCTCCGCTTCCTTCTAAAACAAAATAAACAAGGTCACTCTTTGTTGATTTAACGCTACCGTGTGCACCATCTATCTCAACATAGGCCGCACTAGCATTAGCAAAATCATTTTTTGAATTATAGGCCCACCCTTTCAAGCCATCCCAACCAAAAGGAAGAGCATCTTTCAGTTTGAACTGCATTTTTAGTCACTGGTCTTTGTATTTTTCGAGTCTTTCTTCGAGGTAAACAAGCTCTATACCGGCGGATTTAAAGAGTTCTTCACTGTCTTTTCCCGCATGGTATTTTCGTTCTGCTACCACGCGTTTTATTCCCACACTTACAATGAGCATTGCACAAAGCCTACAAGGCGTCATTTTACAATACAAGGTAGCGCCTTTTACGGGAACGCCAAGCTTGGCGGCCATGGCAATCGCGTTTTGTTCGGCATGAATGGTTCGAATACAATGCCTACTACCACTGGCATCGGCATGCACATTGGTTTTCATTAAATGTCCCACCTCATCACAATG
>JAHJAQ010000053.1 GCA_018813975.1 Microcaldota archaeon | reverse complement strand
TTGGCAAAATTAATGCCATCGGTATTCAATTGAATGTGTTCTAATCCTTCTTGGCGTGCAATATCAATAATCTCAATCAAGTCTTTTCGAAGAGTTGGTTCTCCGCCCGTTAATTGCAAGGCACTGGTAGCAACTGGTTTTTGTTTGCGCAAATTGCGAATCATATTTCGAATTTGTTTTAGAGAGGGTTCGTAAATGGGTTCGCCTTCTTTGGCATAAAAAAAACAATACCAACAACTCAAATCACAGCGGTTGGTAACAGCAATGTTCGCGAGTGCTGTGTGGTTGTGATGATTTTGACACAAACCACAATCCGCGGGACAATTGGTTCCACTATTGGGAATTATTTTGCCAACATTCGGGTTTTCAATTCCCTTGCTTCCCGTAGCAAAGCCACGCGCAAATTCATAATACTTTGCGTCTTCCCAATATATCTCTTCTGTTTCTCCGTGTTGGGGGCACGTGCGGGTAATAAACACTTGGTTGTTTCGTTCAAAAATAGTGGCTGGTAATGGGCGTTTGCATTCAGGGCAAAGCGACCTGGTTTGTAAGGGTAGTTTTCCGCCATAATTCTTTGATACTACGGATTCTTTTACCAAATAGACCCCCCAAAAATAACTCCTTTTGGTGTAAATTTTTCTCCACGGAATGTTTTTTATAGTAAACTGGCTTGGATTTCAAACCCTATTTTTTGATATTTTAAAGGGTCTCTTGAATTTCACAAAAAGAACTTAGGGAACTTTATTATCTCTTATAAACTATTACTATAGTATGCCCGAAAACGTGTTTGCCCGGATAAAACAAGAAAACCAGTTGTTTAAAGATGAAACCGTGTTATACCCTGATTTTTTGCCCGAGCGATTGTGGGAACGAGACCAAGAAGTCCAAGAAATCGCGTTTGCCCTTAAACCCGCTTCTACGGGTGGAAAGCCCAGAAACGTTTTTGTGTATGGTCCGCCTGGCACGGGAAAAACCGCTACGATTCGATTTGTCCTCAAACAATTGCAAGAATACAGCGGCAAAGCCAAAACGGTTTTAGTGAATTGTTTTGAAACCAATTCCAGGCATAGCGTACTCTCTTTTTTGGCGAATGCATTTGGAGCCATTGTTCCCAAACGAGGAGTGGGGAGTGAAGAAACCTATTCTGAGTTGTTAAGTGTGTGGAAGCGATCCAAAATAGTGCCAATTATTGTATTGGATGAAGCCGACCAATTGCTTTCAAGTGAAGAAGGGAGCAAACTATTGTATGATTTGTTACGGGTTTCAGAATTACAAGGCACTAGAACAGGCGTTATTATTGTTTCCAATGATTCTGAATTATTAGTAAACTTGGATGAAAGAGTAAAAAGCAGTTTGTCTCCCCAATCCTTGTTTTTTGAAAAGTATTCTCCAGTACAACTCAAAATCATTTTGGAAGAAAGAACCAAAAAGGCTTTTTTTTCAAATGTACTGGAAAAAGAAGTAATTCCATTAGCCGCGGGACACGCTGCCAGAATGGGTGGCGATTGCAGGGTTGGAATAGAATGCTTGCTAGCCGCCGGCAGGGAAGCCGAAAAACAAAACAGTTCCCAGTTAACTCCCAAGCACTTGCAATTGGTTTTTGATTCTGTGGACAAAGTTTCCTTGGAAAAAAGATTAAATTATTTGAATGCTGCGGAAACCGGTGTATTGCAAGCCATTGCCCGTCACAACGGGTTAACCACCGGAGACTTATTTGTTTTTTTTCAAGATGAAACTGAAAAATCATTGGGAGAAAGAATGTTTCGCGCGATAATCTCCAAGCTCGAGCAAATGCGCTTAATCGAGGCCAAATCTCTCGCTGAAGGTATTAAAGGCAAAACACGCCGGCTTACATTGTTGGTGAACAAGGAAAAAGTCCTAAAATTGAAAGGGGTCTGAGTGGTAAAGCTTAAAAACAGCTTGTAATCATTTAATTATAGAAAGTTAACGGTGAACCCATGGCAAAGAAAAAAGCTAAGAAAAGAACCTCTAAAAGAAAGGTATCAAAGGCACCTACTAAGGCTGTTCGAAAACAATTGAAAACGCTTCGAACGCGTTCTACTAATGCAATTAAAGCGCGCAAAAAAATGGGTGTTGCATTGGCACGAAGTGCTAAAGACCAAAAAAAAATTAATGCTGAACTATTAAAACTTAAAAGCGACTTATCAAGAGTTAAGGGAAAGAAAAGTAAAAAACAATTGAACGAATACAACTTGTTTATGCGTCGTCAATTGTTAAAAGGAAAAACATTTAACCAAGCCGTTAAACTGTGGAAAAGACTTCGAAACGTTGAAGCTGGAAAAATTCCCACTAAAACCAGAATTAAAACCGTGGTGCAAAAAGTCCGCGTTAAAAGCAAGCCCAAGGTAATTGTTAAAACACGCAGAATCAAGTCCAAGCCTAAGATTATTACGCGTAGAATAAAATCAAAACCCAAGATTATTATTAGAACGCGTAAAATTAAAGCAAAATCAGTACTGGAACCGACGTCAAAACCAAAGCGAAAATCCAAGAAAAAGATTAAACGAAAGTCCGCGCCAAAACCAAGGGTTAAAACGCGAACTAGAACGATTGTAAAAACCAAGACTGTTGTGCGCAAATCCGAGCCCATTATCAAGTATCGCACGCGCACTAAAATAGTGGAAAAACCAGGGGTAAAGAGCACGGATGTTTCTCATGCGGCTTTAGCAGAATTAGCGGAAAGAGTGGCGAGAGAAACCGTAGAACGAATTGAAGCAACTCACCCAAAACAACCCCCTGTTGCATTAGACAAATTAGCAGAAAAAGTGGCATTGGAAACCGTACACAAAATGGGTAAAACAGAAACTACCGTGCGTACTAACTCCACTCGAACGGGAATCGGAGAATTGCCCTCTGAAGAAATGGCCTATCGAATGGTAAAAGTTTATTTTGAAGAATTAGCCCGAACCGGTTTTAAGCGACAAATGAGTTTGGATGACCTGGTTGATGCGTTTATTTATTCCTGGTATCGCGTGGAAAAACAGTTAGGCAGGAAAGACCAGTGCATTCATAATGAAGAAACCGCGTATCGGTTGGTGAACTTGTATTTTATTGAATTAGCTCGGGTGGGGCATAAGCGTACCTTGAATTTGGATGAGCTTTTGAATGCGTATTTTTATGTTTTAGATCGATTGGGCAAAGACAATACCGAGTTAATCCACCGAATGCAAGCTGCTAAAGGTCCTATTACGCGAACCACTACCACCACCACTACCACGGAAACCAAAAAAGAAGGAACCCCTACCACAGCCAATCCTTTTGGCAGTGTCTAGTACCTTATTTTTTTAGCTAACTTTAATATACTTTTTTTGTTCTCCTTATTTTTAGGTGAATTTGTGGCTAAAACTCTTTTAAGAGGCAATAGTACTAATCGCGTTGGTCTTCGAAGAGTTACCAGATCGGGTTTTTTTGTGCGTGCAAAAAGACACGTAAAAAGAAGTCGTCAAATCAAAAAAGAATTACAAGCTATTCAAGTTCTTTTGAAAAAGAAAGGAGTGTCGCCTCAAAGACAACGGCTTTTTTTGGCATTGATTAATTTTTTGCGCAAAACCCGATTGCCCAAAAAATATCCTGTTTTGGCTAAGAGTCCTGTTCCTCGAATGGGTCGAGAACAAATCGCGAGTGCATTGGGTTTGGTGAGTTGGCATTGGCAACAAGAATTTTTGACTTGGTCCAGTGGAAAGTATAAACCTAAAAAAGGTCAGTCTCTAATCGAATTGGGATTGGAAAACGTGGCTGCTGCCATTCACTTTGATTTAACAACTGGAGAATGGATCCGATCTAAACCAGATTTTGCACGAATAAGCCAAGAAATGGATGACTTGCTTCGAAAAAGATATGGTGCTGCTTACAAACCTAAAAGAAGAAAACCTACTTCTTGAATATAATTTCAATCGCGTCCCTGTTTTTCAATACGTGTTCTTTTCCAACCATTTGTTTTGTTTTAACATCAATTGCTTTAATGAATCCTTTTCCCATGTCTGTGTGCAATTTGAAAGCAAAATCCAGTGTAGTTGAATTTGACGGCATTAAAATACAATCTGGAAGAATATTGCCTTTGGCATCGGCCAGCTTGTGAACGCCTGCAGGAAAAACCGCGATAAAACCCAATAATTCGAAAACAGTTTTGTCCAAGCAATCCTGAATGCCCGTACTTTCAAACTTTTTCAAAACCGTTTCACGAATGGTATTCAATACTGTTTGTTGTTTTTTATTCAATTCTTTTTTTTCTGTAAACTCCTTGCTTCCGGCTTGGTATTCAATAAATCCTTCTTTGGCGGCTTTTTTCAACGCCAGTTCTGCAAATCCGCTACAAGGAATAATCGGTTTTTCAGGGAATTTTTCTTTTAGTTTTTTCAAGTTTTGTTCTGCAATCGGAATATCCATTTTATTGGCGGCAATTACAATGGGCTTGGAAACTTCGCGAAGTGTAGTGGCAAAGTTTTTTTTGTCTTCTTCACTCCAATTCCCTAGTTTTTTTTCGGTTAAACCGGTTTTGGCTAGTACGGTTCCAATAATAGTTTCAGTAGCGCCCACTCCTGAAAGAATTTGGGCTATTCCTTCCAATAACGCGCTCTTAGATTCAAATGGCTTTTTGACTATTCGATCCCAGTTTTTTTGCAGGATTCCTAAAAACCAATAATCTATTTCTTCTTCTAAAAACAAAATGTCTTTGGAAGGATCGTGGCTTCCGGGGGGGAGTGGTTCGCCTTTTTCGTTTGTTGAACCGCTTGCATCCACCACGTGAATTAATACGTCTGCTCTTGACAAATCAGACAAAAAAGCATTTCCTCTTCCCTTTCCTTCGTGGGCGCCCGGGACAAGACCGGCAACATCAATTAGTTCTACCGGAACAAATCTTGTTCCGTTCTTGCAGTATCCTGTTCGTGGATTGCACTGCACGTTAAATTCCTTGTCCACGCATTGTACTCGAACAAAACCAACCCCTTTGTTGGGTTCTATTGTGGTAAAAGGATAATTAGCGATTGGCACATCAATCAATGTTGCAGCGCTGAAAAACGTACTTTTTCCCGATGAGGGCGCTCCCACAAGACCTATTAACATTTAATTAACCGGCAATATACCATCTCAAGCTATTTAATGGGTGTCAGAAGTTCTTTAATATGTCACTAAAAAAATCGTTTGATTTTGGTGAAATTAACATTTGGCAATTTCCTGTTGGCACTACTGTGGAGTTAAAAAACAACTTTTTGTTTTTTTTAAACCGAATTCGAAAGAAGAAATTTAAGTCAATTGGGCGCTTACATGAGGCGACAGCGTTGGACATTCCTTTTTTAACTTTTAAGAGTTATCTAAAGCCTTCGTTCCCTAACTTTCGGGATTTGCATGTTCTATTAAAAATTTGTGATTGTTTAAATATTCCAAAAGATAAATTGCAAAAAAATATTAGCGCTTACCAGTTTAAAAAAAGCAGAATTACTGTCCGGTGCCCTATTTTGCCAATACGGGTTACTCCTTTATTCCCGATGCTTATTGCGCACATGATTGCGGACGGAAACATTGTTAGATTTAAAAATAAATCCACAATATATTTTTCCTATCGACAATACAATCCTCGGCTACGTTTATTGTTATTGGAAAAAACTATGACTCTTTTTGGTGAATTGCACTATAAAGAAAAATATTTTTTCGAAAGAACAAAAATTTATCTTCCAGTGGTTTTAACGCGTTTATTGTGTAATTATTATGGATTTAAAGATAGTGGGTTTTTATCAAAATCGGCTATTTTACCAAAAAGCATTATGGGTTCTTCCAAACCGCATTTACTCGCAGTTTTGATAGCGTTTATCATTGATGAGGGACACATTGATTCCGGCCAAATTGTAATAAAATTGAAAAACGACTTTCTTTTAAGGCAACTGTCAGAAATTTGCAATAAACTTGGTTACAAAAACTCAGTAAAACCAATTGATAAGTATGGCATGACTGCATTGTACCTTCTGAAAAAAGGAGTTCAATCATTTTGGAAAGAGTATTTGGATCTAAAGCGCAATTTTCCGGCAGTGGATATGGGGTATAGAGAACAAAAAATCAAGAGCAATATTCG
>JAHJAQ010000006.1 GCA_018813975.1 Microcaldota archaeon | reverse complement strand
CTGCTTCTCGTAGTTTTTCTGTTGTCATGCGGTTTCCTAGTGCGTTGATTGTTGCTGGTAGGCTGTATTCCAAGGTGTCGCTGGCGTTTGTTCCTGTTGCTTTTGCTATTTCTGTTATTTCTCGTAGTTTTTCTGTTGTCATGCGGTTTCCTAGTGCGTTGATTGTTGCTGGTAGGCTGTATCTTAAGGTGTAGCTGGCGTTTGTTCCTGTTGCTTTTGCGATTTCGATTAATGTTTTTGGTTCGGCCAAAAAAACGGCTTGTTGAAATGGTTTATAGTTTGCATAATAGAAATTGTATCTTTGAAGCGTTCTAAGAGTGCTAATATTTTCTTTTACTTGTGCGGGAGTTAGTCGTGCCAAAGCCGCATACGCTGAATGAATGGGATTAATTCCGTGCCTTTTCAATAATTTAATCGTTTCCGGGCTCGTGGTGGCCTGAATGGTTTTTGTTTTCTTTTTTTTGCCAAAAACACTTTCCAAAAAACCTTTTCGTTTTGGTTTTTCTGTTGGTTTTTGTGGTTTTTTGGCTATGGCCATTGGTTCAATAAAACGGGTGGGTATACTTGGTTTTCTAATTTGTTGTGTCGGGATTGTGCTGGTGGGTTTTGGCATTCCAACTACCATTCGCTGGTGAATGGGTTGGTGAGGTGGCTGTTGAAAATATTTTTTAAGGCGTTCTTGTGCTTGTTGGGCGCGTTGGATTGAAACCATACGAACTTTATTTCTTGTCAATTGTCGCCTGACTGTTTTTTGGGTTCGAGAGACGTTACTAATCATTCGTTGGATTGGGGCGACTGGTGCTCTGGTTCTTCTTGGTTTCCAGTTGCCGGTTTTTGCTGTTGGTTGGGCTGGTTTTACAAGTCGTAGTCGTGGTTTGTTTGTTGTGGGTTGTTTGTTTTTCCTTGGAAGAGTTTGGTCGGGAACGGTAACGATCCTCAATTCGCGTTGTCTGGCTCTTGCTTCGTGCCGGTTTGGAAGAATCGGCTTTGGTTTTGACGCGGAAACATTTTTGTATCTTCTTTGATTTTTCGGTTTGGGTGATTGAACCAACCGCAGAGTCGGTTTTTGTATGGTCCTTTCTATTTGTGTTCTTCTTGGTTCCTGTGGTGTACTGGTTCGTGCTCTTGGAACTGCGGCTCGGTTAGGTGGATAAACAAGACGTGGAACAAATGGTTTCGGTTTCTTGGCAGGGTGTGGAGCATTTTGGCTTCTTTGTTCTTGGTTTGAACGTGTTTTTTTTGGAACCTTTCTTGTTGTGGCGGGTGGTCGAACCAAGCGAAGATGGGGCTGGCTTGTCGTGTTTACTGGGTTGGGTGGGTGTGCTGGTTGTCTAACTGGCTTTTGTTTTTCATTAATCCTGTTGGGTTGGGCATTTGAAAAAGAACTTTCAATGCGCGGGGGTTGGTGGTTTTCTGCTCTAACAGCCCTTCTTAACTTCAAGCGTTGGTTTTGGCGGGCTTGGTTTTGCATTTTCAATAATCGCTTTTGAATCAAGGCTTGTTTTTTTTGTCTTTCGGCAAGCGAAACTGGTTTGAAAACTCTTTGTCGCATCCTCCTTGGGCGCATGATACTATTTTAATTTCGATTCTGTTAATTAAGCATATCGTAGATGCTGGTTGAGTAAAGTCAGTGGATGAAGTGGGGTAATATCGCCTTTTCGTGCATTATTTTGCCTGAATATTGAAAAATGGTGTTTGTTACTAAACCTTCGGTTTCTCGTATTTCTTTGCTCAAATTTTTTATTTGGTTAGTGCGTTTTGGTATTGTTTTTTGAAGTGGCGTACTAATCTTTTGGCTAGTGGTGCGCCATTTTGAGTGTAACTGCATTTTTCGAGTGCCTTGAAATAGGCTTTTTTTTCTTTTGTTTTGATGCCAATCATGGCGTATTTGTTTTTGTGTAATACAAAGTTCATGGCAAGTCTGGCGGTTCTTCCATTGTCGTCCTGAAACGGGTGGATGGAAACGATTTTCCAGTGTGTCCAAGCTGCAAGTTCTAGTGGATGTAATTTTTGTTTCAGTTTTTTGTAGTCGCTAATGAGTTGTTTCATTTTGCGGGGCTATGGGATATGGAAAGCTACTGCTTTTCAAAAACAAAAAAATCGTATTCCTTGTATTTTTGCTTGGTTTCTTTTTCGATTGTGTTTTGCATATTTTTTATCTGTTTAAGCTGATTACTTTGTAAAAATAGTTTTTCCCAGGATTTTCTTGTAAGTATTGTTGGATGGTATTCATACGGATTGTCCAAGTTGATGGTTAATACTAAGTACTGATTTGTTACTCGGGTCAGTTCTTTGATTGATGCTTTTACATCAATCATTGGAATATGTTCCATTACATCTGAACAGAAAACTAGGTCAAAAGCGTTGGTTTTGAACGGCAATTTTTCAAGTCCTGCTAGCGTGGCAATTCCTTGCTCCTTCAACTCTGGTAGGTAATGGCGTATCGCATATTCTGAAACATCACAGCCTTTGCAATCGATTCCTTTTTTCAGAAGTTTTCTGAGTAATTGGCCGGTTCCGCAACCGGCATCAAGAAAAGTCTTGAAAGCAAAATGTTTAATCAATAAGTTTGTTATAAATGAAAATCGTTTTTCGTGGGTCGGATCGTTATACTTTAGTTTTCTGTGATACGGTTTATTCGAAAAGTCCTCTTCCCAGTAGACTGTCTCAAAGTAATCTTGGTTGTATTTCGCGCGTTCTTTTTTTCGGATTTCATCAATGCTCGGCATTAAACTGTCCTGTTTTATGGTTTTTTTTTGTAAATGTTGTCGTGGTGGTCGAAGTCCGTGAAAGTGACTTTGTTTTGCGTTTTGTTGTATTTGAATACGAGAACAAAACTTCCGATGTGCACGCGTTTTAGGTCTTTTAGTCCGTATCGCAGGTTTTTGTAATGTTCAATGTCCGGAGTATTGATTACTTCGTCGATTTTTTTCATGGTTTGTTCGTAAAGCGGCTTGTCTTTTTTTGAAAGTTTTTTCAGTATTTTTAACAGTGAGGGGAGGATTTCGTGTGAAAGCACCTGTTATCCCTCGATGCGTTTTCTGAGTTCTTTTAAGTTTTTGAAGGGAATTCCCTTTTCTCTTTCAAGTTTAGAGAGCTTTTTCAAATAAGCCGGTTTAAGTTCGGGTTCGAGCATTCGTTCCCCGTATTCTTTAACAACCAATGAAATTGCATCGCTTTTGGTTTTTAAATTATGCTTGGCCTTTACGATATTTAAAATCTGGTTGGCTTCTTTTGGTATCTGCACCATGGCTTGGACCATTTCAACACCTCATTATATACAGCACATATATTCAACATATATAAATATTTAATGTTGGGTGCCTGAATCATTTTGATGACAACTGGCGTTTTTGTATCGAAATTCAGCATTTAACCCTTCAAGAATAGTGGTTTTTCTTGAAGAATTTGAATCCACAAGTGCGGTTTCTGCGGGGCTACTGAAAATTTGCACTATAAAGGACTAAAAGTACCTTAAAAGTGGAATTTTTATCCTTATAAACATTTTAAGGGAAGTTTGGTTTAAAGGAAAATGTTCCAATAGTTTTCGGTCAGTTCGGTGGCCGTGAATTGAATTAGTTTTTCATAGTGTTCTTTGGTTGATTTGAATAATGCGCCTTTATCGGCTTCTTGCAGTGCATTAATGTATGCGTTTCGTTTTTTGCGGCGGATAATGTTGGGTGGATACTGGTTTTTCAAGAGAATGTAATTAAAAAGCATTCTTCCGGTTCGGCCATTTCCGTCCATGAATGGGTGGATTTTTTCAAATTTGTGATGAAAAATGGTTGCCAAGACTAACGGGTGGAGCTTGTCTTTGTTTTCGAAATACCATTTTAATAGTAGGTCCATGTCGGTTTTGACGTATGGCGCTGGCGTTGCTTTGAAGTTCGTTTTGGTTACACGCACGTCGTGTAGGCGGTACCCTGTTCTGGAATCAATGTTTTCCATTAATTCGGCATGAACCCTGGTTATAAAATCGTGGCTTATCTTATTAGTCGAGTTTTTTATTTTTGTGAATACTTTTTCAGTATTTTGCAGGTCATAGATTTCGCGGAGGCTCTTGTTTTTTGGGGTCAAGCCTTCTT
>JAHJAQ010000052.1 GCA_018813975.1 Microcaldota archaeon | reverse complement strand
TTAGGGCTTTAACTAAAAAACAATGGGGCCAACTCGCTTTAATCGGTTTAACCGGGGGAAGCATTGCGTTTTTGCTTTTCTTTTTTGCCTTACAAAACACAAGCGCTATTACCGCGGGTTTTTTGCACAAAACCATTTTTATTTTTGCTACTATTCTGGCAGTGGTTTTTTTAAAAGAAAAAATAAACAAAAAATTCTTGTTAGGGGGCATTTTATTATTTGCAGGAAATTTTTTGGTTTTTTCTGCTTTAGAATCTTTTTCCATCATTGATCTATTAGTGGTGGCTGCGGTCGTGCTATGGGCCATTGAAAACACGTTTGCCAAAAAAGTCTTGAAAGAATTATCGGGGTTGCAAGTAGCGTTTGGCAGAATTTTTTTTGGAACACTATTCATGCTGCCCATTCTCTTTTTTTCGAATAACCTGCCGGATTTGGCATTGCTTTCTTGGCAAGAATTACAATGGGTATTGATTGCCAGTGGTTTTTTGTTCTTGTTTGTGGCTTCTTATTATTCTGGGTTAAAGTATATTCCGGTTTCAAGAGCAACGGCTTTGTTGTTGATTGGCCAACCCATTACCGCCATTCTTTCGCTCGCTTTTTTAGCCAAAGCAATTGCACCCCTGCAAGCTCTGGGCTTTTTGGTATTATTGGGGGGCATTGCGTTAGTAACCCTTAGTTTGGGGAGCGTGAAAAAACCCGTGCTTTGTGTAGATCGTGCGCTACAGTAATTTTTATGAATGGAACCGAATTAATTGTACGGCATTCGTTTGCACCCAATCGATTAGAGTATTGTGGAAAAAACAATTTGAAAGAAAAAATTCCCTTGTTTCTTTCTAATTATTCTAGCACCCTTGAAAAAGAATTACAAGAAGAATTAAAATCTTTCAAAGGATTATACTCCTATCTTTCCCTTATTGCTACTGCGAACAACCTTTCTCCTTTTGATGAAAAGGTGGGAGAAGCCTATTGGATTGGCAATGATTTTTTGGAAAAGGTTTCGCAAGAGCAAGTACAACACTTGTTTTTGGAACGGTTTTCTCGCGAAGATTTTTTGGGAAAAGAATTAGCCCAAAACCTGGTTTCCAAGCTTCCAAACCGTTTTTTTGTACACCACTCGTTTCACGTTTTTTTTATTCATTTTTTGATTGAATCGCTTTCTATTAGCCTCCAAAACTTGGATAATTGTAGGATTTCGTGGGGAAAAGTACTGGAGGTTTTTCCTGAAAAGCTCTTGGTAGAAAGCACTTCCTTGAATTTAAAAGGAGAACACTTGTTTTTTGGCAAAAAACGAGAAAAGATTTTAGAACATCCTTTTGAGGATGATGTAATCGCGGGTGATTGGGTTTCTTTTCACTGGAATACTTTTTGCATGAAGCTTTCTTCCACCCAAGTAGATAAATTGCGTTTTTTTACGGAACAAAACTTGAATAGTTTTAACACGTTAGAATGATTTTCTTTTTTTGCTCGATTGGTACGACACTCCGCGCGGGTTTCGCTTGTGCGCAAGCCCGCTTTCGATTTCATGCAATAGTCCGACAAAGCACTTTCTTCTTTTTTTTCTTTTTAGTGCTCCATGCCTTGACCATTAATTCGGTTTCCTGTTTTTCCAGTTTTTCGCTTGCAATTCCGCTTTCAACCAATACCCATTCTCCGATTTTGGCTTGAGCTAAATTAGGGATTTTGCGTTTGATACTGCCAATTTGCACAATCGCAAAAACCCCTTGTACTTCGATTATTTGGCCTGGAATCGCTAAGCACATGCTATAGAATATGCGTTCTGGGTTTTTATGGCTTTATCTTGGAGAAGCATTTTCCCACAACATATCAAAATAGTTTCGAAAAGAATTCGCTACTTCCTCATTTTCAATTATAAAAGCTGAGGGGGGATCGGCCCATAATGCAACCAATGTCCAGTCTCCATAAACATTAATTGCCGCCGGACCGCTAAGCTCTTTCGGAACATACCTTACTTTTGTACGCGGTTCTTTTTCCCGGTCCGTTCCAATGGTTTCTTTGAACTCTTTATTGATTAAAATGCGCAATGGAATGTTCAATCGGCTCTTTTTTTGCTGTACTTTAAAAATAAAACGCCGAAACCGTTCTTCAACAGAAGGCAAAGGGCTAACCGCAAAAACAATATACTCTTTAGAGGAAGCTCGTTTGAAGAGTTCGTCAAAAGCGCTTTTCATGCCATTCCAGCCCTCAAAAATCTTGGCAGATTCACGCTTTTCAGGAAGGTTCATTTTTTCGTATAACCTTGGAATAATTTCTTCGACTTTTTGTTTTTGCTTCTTTAAAAATTGCGAGTACGCTTGCAGTGGTTGGTGTGGTAATTGCAGAGTTTACGGGTGCGAACAGGGGGCTGGGTTTTATTATTATTAATGCGTCTTATTATTTGAATTCTCCCTTGATGTTTGCGGCTATCCTATTGATTTCTGTTTTGGGGGTAGTGTTTTATGCCACTATTTCGTTGATAGAGCGGTTCTTCCTAAAACACCATTATTGACTTGGCTTTTGCCTTTTCTTTTGCCAAACCTTTAAAACGAGTTCTGCCTGTTTTTTTTGTATTGCTTGGTATTTAGTATTTAACGAAAAAGAAACGATTCAAATTTTTTTGAAGTGGTTTTAAAATGGTTTTTTGCATTGTAGCACTCATTGTTTTTGGAATCATGGGCATTTTTTCGGCTTCTCACCGCAAAATGGCAAAAGAGGCTTTTGGATGTGTTTTTCGCGTGGTTACCCTACGAAAATGTGAGAGTAGCTTTGACCAAAAAATGAAAGTGCGCATTTCCACGGGCCTGTTAAAGCGGAACAAGCGCTTGGGCGGTTTTGTGTTCAAGCATTTTGAGATTATTTCTTGGATAATGGTTATTATTACGGTTGTGAGTTTGGCGTTGATTGTACTGGGATTTTATAATTTTTTGGTTTTTGGAAACTGTGATGGCTTGACGGATAGTGGGGGTTTTTGCATTTATAATAACTTACTAGGAACTGGTTCGGAACAACAATTGCACTCTGGTATTGTGGGAACACCAAACCTGGAAACCGGTATTTGGGTGGGGTCTTTAACGGCTTCTTTAACCGTGGTGGAATTCGGGTGTTTTTCATGCCCCTATACAAAAGAAGCAGATCCATTGGTAAAGCAGGCCTTGCAGGAATTTGATGGGCAGATTAATGTGTTGTGGAAGCCGTTTCCATTACCAACGCATCCGTTATCACAAGAAACGGCTTTGGCGGCTTGGTGTGCAAGCGAACAAGGAAAATTTGTAGCATTCAAAGAAAAATTGTTTGAATACCAACCAGAATTTGCTCGAACAGGGGAAAGGGTTTTTAACGAGATCGCCCAGCAATTGCAATTGGACTTGGATTCTTTTATTTCCTGTTATGAATCCGACCAATGCGCTGATCCCATTAACCAAACCTTTAGTGAAGGACAAGAATTAGGAATTTATGGAACACCCACTTTTTTTGTGGGAAGCCAGGTTCTAGTGGGGCCGCAAAATTATTTTGAATTAAAAAACGCGATAGAACAAGAATTGAACAAGTGACTAAAATGAATTGTACTAACGATCAAAAACTCGTAATCGGTCTTATTGCGATAATTGTTATTGTAGTTATTATCAATATTTTTTTATTATTAGGTCCGGCCCAGTCCGTAACACCAGAACCACCACCTATTACCCCGCCACCCGTTGGAGAACAAACCGAATTGATTGCAATTGTTTCCAATAATTGTGTGGATTGTGTGGACTTGGGGGTTTTAGTCCAACAAATTCGTTCCTTGGGAATTGATTTTTCCGAGCGAACCATTATTTTTGAAACCGATACAAAAGCCCAACAATTAGTAGAACAATATTCTATTGACAAGCTGCCCGGATTGGTAATAAAAGCAAACCAAGCAGATTTTGAAACACTAGGGCCTCAATGGGCTTCTATTGGAAGCAGTGAAAACGATAACACCTTGGTATTGCGACAGGTTCCATTGCCCTATTATGATATTGCCACTCAAATCACAAAAGGAATGGTTGAACTGTGGAGTATTGCCAAAACAGATTGTGAGGATTGCAGTCCTGCTGTTGGCATTCAAGAAATGCAATCATTGGGCATTACAATTTCCCAAGAACACTTATTGCAAGACACTGATGCCGAAGCAGTGGCTCTAATTGAACAATATGAAATCACTAAATTGCCCGCTCTAATATTGTCTTCAGAAATTCGAGATTATGAACAACTTATTCAAGTATTATCGGTTGGCGGTGAATTCTTGGAGAATGGAACCTGGATTTTAAGATTTCCCGCCCCTTATTATTGGGATTTGAACGAAAACAGAATGGCGGGTGCCATAACATTAACGCGTTTGGACTATGCTGAGTGCACGGATTGTTTTGATGTCCAAGAATTAGAGGCTTTTATTGTACAAAGCTTTGGCTTGCAAATAAGCAATGATGTTAATGTGGATTGGGGAACAGAAGCAGGAAAAGAATTGGCACTTGAGTATACCATTTCACAAGTGCCCACCATTATTTTGAGCGGGGAATTATCCGCTTATAATGGTTTAGAAGAAAACTGGAATGCTTTTGGTTTTGTTACGGATAGTGGAGAACTGGTTTTTGATAAACACAATCAATTGGGATCCCAATACCCGTACTTTGATATTGATTCTAATTCAATGATTATTCCAGAGGACATAGTGCCCCTTGGTTAAGCCGTTGGGGTTATGGCTACAATTTTTTGGGTAATCCATTGGCTTGAAAACCATCCTGCAATCAATCCAATACCTATAATGCTCCATTGTTCCCAGCCAAGCGGTGTTAATCCGACCAGTGCATTTAATGGCGAGTAAATAAGCACTAAGGCAAATACAAGCGATGCAAGCATTGCCAGGTTTAACCATTTGTTGGAAAGAAATGGAGTGCCTTCTGCTTGTCGAATAACTGCAATTCGATTTAATTCAAACAAAATAAATGCCATAAATACCATGCTCCGTACTAACAAATCGTCTACAAAAAAGAATAATCCTGCAAAAATCACGAACAAAATAATGATGGTTAGTTGGCTTCCCATACCAATAATCAAATAACTTAATCGTTTGTTAATAACCCCCTCGTTTTTGGGTTTTGGTTTTTGTTTCATGACCTCTTTGGTGGGGGCATCTAATCCCAATGCAATAGCGGGCCCGCCATCCGTGAATACATTAATGAGTAATAAGTGTACCGCGGTTAAGGGTAAAAAACCAGCAAGAGAAGCAAAAAAGACGCCAAATACCTCTGCAAAATTGCTTGTGAGCAAATAGTTTACAAATTTGCGAATATTAGAAAAAGAACCTCTTCCCAGTTTAATGGCTTCTACTATCGACAAAAAGTTATCGTCTAATAGTACGAGTTCTGCGGATTGTTTGGCAACATCGGTTCCTCTAATGCCCATGGCAATCCCCACCTCTGCTTTTTTGAGGGCTGGTGCATCATTCACGCCATCTCCTGTCATTGCTACCACGTGACCTTGTTTTTGCAAAATGGATAGAATTTGAACCTTGTGCCTGGGCTCTACCCTTGCAAAAACATCCACGGATTGAACTTTTTCTTCTAATTCTTTTTCGTTCAGCGCATCCAATTCGGTTCCTGTAATGGCATTGGCATTTAATCCTAGTTGGTGGGCAATGGATTGGGCTGTAATGGCTTTGTCTCCTGTAATCATTTTGACTTGAATGCCTGCTTGATTACATTCACCAATCGCTTGTTTTACACCTTTTCGAATCGGATCTGATAATCCTAATAATCCTAAAAAAATCATTTTTTCGGCTATAATCTTTTTGTCTTGCGTTGGTTTAACCGCTACCGCCAGTACGCGAAGGGCTTGGCTTGCCATGTCTTCTTCTATTTTTTCAATTTGATTTCGAATCTTTTGGGATAATGGCTTGATTTTTCCATTGTCAAAATAATGAGAACAAATTTTCGCTATTTTTTCAGTGGCTCCTTTGGCGAGTACCTGGTTTTCTTGTTCAAATTGGTTGAGAACTAGCATTCGTTTGGTGTCATGCGAAAAACTTTCTTCGCAAATGCGCGCATGTTTTTTTTGTTTTTGTTGCCAGTCAGCATCCAAGGAAGCGGCAAATTCGAGCAATGCTTTTTCCGTGTAATCGCCGGATAGTTTTCCATTCACAATTTTGGTATTATTGCACAGGCAAAGGCAATTCCAATAATAGTGCATTTCTTTGGACCAGTTTTGTTTTTCCTGCCATTCTGCCACTGGTTTTTCGTGTACACCAATAATGGTTTTGGTTATGGCCATTGTCCCTTCTGTAAGGGTGCCGGTTTTGTCGGCACAAATCATAGTTACTGCCCCCAAATCTTCGATAACCGATAGTTTGCGCACCAACGCGTTTTTTTCGAGCATTTTGCGCGTGTTAATCGCTAGAGAAACCGTGATAACCGCGGGTAATCCTTCTGGAATGGCCGCAACCGCCAGGGCAATGGCCATTATAAAAATTTGAATGAACGTGCTTTCTGCATTCAAAGCCAATTGGGTAATGGCAATTATGGCAATGATTACTAGGATTCCCATGCTAATTTTTTTGCCAAGTTCATTCAGTTCGATTTGAAAAGGGCTTGTTTGGGTTTCAATGCTTTCAACTGCGTGCGCGATTTTTCCCAATTCGGTTTGGTTTCCGATTTGGATAATGAGTACTTTTCCATGTCCTTTTAGAATGCGGGATGCCGTAAAAACAGAATTAGAGCGTTCTGCTAATGGCGTTTTTTCGGGCAGTACCCCGAGGATTTTTTTGACAGGAGTGCTTTCTCCTGTTAAACTGCTTTCATCGGTTTCCAAATTACTGGCTTCAATTAGAATGCCGCCTGCCGGAACCACATCTCCTTCTTCTAATACAACAATATCGCCAAGGGTAATTTCGCGTGCGTCTATTTCCAATAATTCGTTATCGCGTAACACCACGTTTTTGGGAGAAGCCAATTTTCGAAGCATTTGGATGCTTTTTTCAGCCTTATAATCCTGAACAAAACCTAAAAGTCCATTGAGTATTACAATAGCGCCAATTAATCCGGCTTCAATAAAGTTACTAACATCGTTTTCCATCCACCCCAAATATCCTAATACCGCGGCCGCAATAATTAAAATAATTACCAAACTGTTCGTGAACTGACTAAAAAAGATTTTGAATGGGTTTGTTTTGTGCTCGGTTTTGATTTCATTATACCCGAGTTCTTGGTTTCGCTTGCGCGCTTCTTGGCTCGAAAGTCCTTCTAAAGTGGCATTAAGCGCTTGAAAAACCTGTTCTCGGGGAAGGCAAAAAAACGGTTTGTCTGGCATTCTAGAGAATAAAACCAATCACTACTATATAGATTTTGCTGTTATTTTGGTAGTATGTTTATTCGAAAAATAGTCAAATGCCCTTCTTTTACGGCAGGGGATAATACCTTGCTACGGGAATTGTTTAATCCTTTAAAAGACTCCCTAAAAGTACGGTATAGTTTGGCGCATGCCGCAGTAAAACCGGGAGAAATTACCTGCCGCCACAAACTCAAAACTTCTGAAGTGTATTATATCCTTCGTGGAAAAGGAACTGTGTACATTGATAAAGAAAATGCTGAAGTTGAAGAAGGAGACGCTATTTATATTCCGCCAGAATCAAAACAACGAATTAAGAATACGGGAAAAGAAAATTTGGTTTTTCTTGCAATTGTTGATCCTGCCTGGCGTTTAGAAGACGAAGAAATTCTTTAATGTTCAACATGCTAGAACAAGAATCCTGCGAGTTGTAGGGTTAGCATGGTAATCAAAACCCCGATTACAAAGAGAACTGGTTCTCCTTTTTTGCCCGCGGGCAACGTGTCTCGAACCACGGTGTATAATAGCGCGCCGCTTACAAATGCAAAGATACTATATGTGAACGAGGTGTGTCCTGACAATCCAAATGCCAATAAGTAACCAATAATCGGACCGGTTGCTAACACCAAATCCAATACGCGGTTTTTCCAAAGCTTTTCAGAAAGGTGTACCATGTACACGGAAGCATTAATTGAATTCAACAACAATGGAACAAAAATCAAACTACTCGCGGTAATTCCAATAAAGCGAGCCGAAAACAATAATGCCATTCCTTCTACCATGCCAGTAATATAAAAACCGCCGAGGTGGAGTAAACCCAATTCTTTTTTGAGTTCTTTTTGGTCTTTGGTATGGCGGTATACAAATTTTTCCGTGAGGTGAAAGGCAATAAATCCCAAGAACAAGAAGAAGAATATGGTGTTGTCCACTCCAGTTGCTTTTTCAAACAATTCGGGAAAAACCAGTAAGAACAAGAAAGAGAGCATAATGCCCGCATTGAGTGAAACGATTTTGATGTGATAGCGTTCAATGTATCGGGAAATGCGCTCGGAAAAAAACTCTACCGCGCTAAGAATAATGGTTAGTCCAAAGTTTGGAAGCATACCTCAAAAAAAACGGTTTTAAAGTTTTTATTCGTTTTCCTTAAAGAATTAGCGAACAATTGGGATTTCTTTGGCCAAAGCACGCTTTACCAATCGGCTGGGTTCTTTGACGGGTTCTTTTGAGGAATTTGCAACTGTTTCGAATTGCTTGTCTTTTAGTAATAGTCTTCCCAGAGTCGTTAATTTCAAGGAAACTTTTCCTTTATTGCGTTGAATTTCAACCAAGCCCAATGCATTCAAACCAGGATTTTTTTCAGTACCATAAATATGATAATTAATGAGAGAAGGCCCTAATTTGACTTTTCGGCTTAATTCTTCCAAGGATTCACAGCACTCCTTGTGACCTAACAAAGAAAGAATTTGAAGCTTTTTCTCCGATAACATGTTATAGTATGAAAACTTGAGAATGGGAAACACCACCAGTTTTTCATTTATAATTTCAAATGCCTTTAAACCGTTTACAAAAGCCGCTGAAAGAGAAATGCAGTTTAGGGTTCCGCCCGCAGAACTAAGGTTCATTATAATGTCTTTTCCTTTTTCTTTTGCTTTAATGTGCGCGATTTTTTCAAAAATTTCCTCAAAACTTTTGTCATTTTCAATGGCAACGGTTTCAAGTGGAATGCCAAATCGAGCAAATTCTTTTTCGGCTTTTTTAACGTGCCCCAAATACTCGTTTGGCGTTAATAAAATTACTTTTTCAGTTGGGAATTCTTTTATTCCGGCCAAAATAGTATTTATATCTTCCTCAAACGGGGCAATAACAATGTGTTTCATTTTTCCCCCTCCATTTTTTTCGCCAGCCTTTTTCTAAAAGGCTGTGGGGCAATAACAATGTGTTTCATATGAGAACCTCCACCATAACATATGAAATATTTTTCATATGTCTTTAGTATTAATGGGCCAACTTATATATAAAACTTTTCCCTGCCCTCTTCAAAAAAAATCGAATTCTTCGAGATTTGCTTTTTTAACGCCAAGGCCTGTATTCTGTTAGGTGGTGTAAATGGAGGAACAAAAAGAAGAGATACTGTGTGTGTGCGGTTCTGGTAAAAAGGCCAAGGGTTGTTGTGAAGCGCATAGCGACTAGAATCGCTATCCTATATAATTCTTGTTGATATATAGTTTTGAAGGAGGAAATTCCATGAGTGTTAGTGTGTATACCACAACTACCTGTCCCTATTGTACTATGGTCAAAGAGTATTTGAAATCCCATAATGTTGATTTTCAAGAAATCAATGTGGGTGAAGACCAGGAAAAAGCCCAGGAAATGATCCAAAAATCCGGTCAAACTGGTGTTCCGGTATTGGATATTAATGGGAAAATCATTATTGGCTTTAACCGGGACGCTATCAAAGAAGCCTTAGACATTAAAGAATAATTGCTTGCTATAAGGCTTTACTCTTTTTTTATATTATATTTTAAGTGAGTGCTATGTTTGCTATTGAAACCCAAAAACTAACCAAGCGATTTGGTTCTTTTACTGCGGTTAACCAAATTGATTTGAAAGTGCAAGAAGGAGAGTTGTTTGGATTGCTTGGGCCGAATGGTGCGGGCAAAACCACTACGCTTTCTATGTTGGCGACCATGTTATCGGTTTCTAAGGGAAAAGCGTTTGTAAATGGATTGGATGTTTCTCAAGAGCCCGATGCTGTACGCAAGAGTATTGGAATTGTATTCCAAGATCCTTCATTAGATTTTGATTTAACAGCCAAAGAAAATCTAGAATTCCATGCCAAATTGTATGGGCTGCCGGCTTCTTTGCGTTCTAAAAGAATTTTAGAGGTTTTAAAGCTGGTAGAGTTAGAGGATAGGGCAAAAGATTTGGTTAAAACTTTTTCAGGTGGTATGAAAAGAAGATTGGAAATTGCAAGAGGCTTGTTGCACCACCCTACCGTATTGTTTTTGGACGAGCCTACTTTGGGATTGGATCCGCAAACAAGGAGGCGGTTGTGGAAGCACATTCAAAAACTAAATAAAAAAGAAAACATTGCCATGATTTTAACCACGCATTATATGGAAGAAGCTGATTTTTTGTGTGATCGCATTGCGATTATTGATGGGGGTAATATAATTGCATTGGATTCTCCAACGAACTTGAAAAAACAATTAAAAGGCGAGACAATTCTTGTGCAATCCAATAATAATACTCAATTAGCCCAGTTAAAATTGTCTGGTATTTTTACGGTTAAAGCACTGAAAGATGCCGTGCAGTTTTCCGTAAAAGATTCGAATCACTTGCTTCCCCAACTCTTTCAAAGTGCGTCCAAACAAAACATTCAAATCGAATCGGTTTCCATTCACCAGCCTTCTTTGGAAGATGTGTTTGTACACCTAACCGGTCATTCTATTCGAGAAGAAGTGGCGAGTGCAGGGGAACAAGTCAAAGCCAAAATGAAATATCAAGGGTATGTCCGAAGGTAATTGGAATGGGTTTTTTAGCGATTACAACCATTGCTTGGCGCGAAATTCTCTTGTACTTGAGAAATAAAGGCCGGATTTTAGCTACTCTGGGAGCGCCGTTTTTTTATCTGGTTATTTTGGGTTTTGGATTGGATGCTATTTTGCCCATTCAAGGCACTAATTATTTTTCGTTTTTGGTTGCCGGCATCATGAGCATGGTTATTTTGTTTCACAGCATGTTTTCTTCTTTATCCGTGGTAACGGAAAGACAATTTGGTTTTTTAAAAGAAATGTTAGTCGCGCCCATCCGTAGAACTGATATTGTATTGGGAAAAGCCATTGGCAATTCTCTAACTGCTACTGCCCAAGCAGTTTTGGTGTTGGGAATTGCATTTTTGGTTGGATTTCAAATGACACAGTCGTTCCTTAATTTGCTGTGGATGCTTCCCCTATTGTTTTTAGCCGCTATTGGTTTTTCTGGAATGGGATTGGCGTTTGCTTCTCGCATTAAAGACCCGCAAACCTTTCAATTCTTATTCAATTTTTTGGTATTGCCCTTGTTCTTGCTTTCGGGTGCGGTTTTTCCCTTGGAATCCGCGCCAAGTTGGTTGCAGGGAATTGTTTTTTTGGATCCTTTAACCTATTTGGTGGAAGGCTTGCGCGCATTATTATTGGGTTTAAGTCAAATTCCTTTTTGGATTAGTATTCTAGGTATTATTGTTTTTGATGCGATTATGATTCTTATTGCGGCTTTGTTGTTTCGAAAAATCGAGTGAATCTTTAAATAGTGGATTGGTATTGAGTATACTTATGAGAAAACCCACAGTACCTAATCCCAAAGTACCTAAGCGTTCTGGAACAAGAAATAGAGATACAAGAAGAAGAGTAGTGCCGTTTTCGCGTCAAATGCTTCTACGCTCTTTTGAGGGTAGGTTTCCGGGAACTGAACTAACAATACGTGGCGCAGTCTTTAGACTTGAAGCAGGCGGAAGCATCCGTAGAGTGGATGGCGGGCACAACGAAACAGTTGCACAACGCTAGTCCTAATTTGATTGTTTCAAACAAATAACGGTACTTTTTTTTGGTATTCTTTAAACCTTGGCCCGATTTTTTGCCGTAGTTCTTTTTCTTCTGCTTTGGCGGCCTTGTAATACGCCCACGTCAATATCGGAGCAAATAGTAAGGTTAGGAGTGATGGCCAGGCTAAGGCCCAGCCCCAAATCAATAAAAAAAATCC
>JAHJAQ010000051.1 GCA_018813975.1 Microcaldota archaeon | reverse complement strand
TGCAAGCGAACCGATAGCGCGGGAGGTTACTCGGGTGGCCTGCTCGGATGGAATTATGACCCGGTGAACTGGCGCGCAACTGAGCACAACATCGATGTCTACAGCTTCGGCCAGATTCTCTACGAGCTGACCGGCGAAGAGGAATGGCGCGGCATGGCGCAGCATGCACAAGAATTCGTTCAAAGCATGTTAAGCCTACAACAAACCATTGGTTCTACTACCTACAAAAACCAAGTAAGGCAACAAGTACAATTTAATCTAGAAAAAAACCCCATTAGCGGAGAAGAACTAATGGGAACACTCAAAGACAGAATTCCTATTCTACAAACACTCGAAGAATGGTTATGGCTACTATTCAGCCTTGGAATTGCCAGTCTTTTCTTGTTCTTATCAGGCATTATTTTACAACCGTTAGGCATGTTTTGGGGAATGATATTTCAAAAAACACTGGGAAAAATAAGTACCGCCCCACCAGAAAAAAAACAAGTGGAAGATAGCGAACTAAAAAAAGCACTTAAAAAAGCCGTGGCTCAAGACCAACAAACCAAAAAAGAACCCCCTATTATTGAAGAAGCTGATTCCCAAAAACCCGATAAAAGTCCTTTTGAAACCAAGTCTGATGGAAGCCAACAAGACAAACCAGAACTATTTCCCCCTGGAACGCTGTAAGATCCATACCAATCCTTTTAAACCAAAAACACCTTTTTTTGCCGGATACCATGGTTTTTCGATTTTCGTGGACAGATGCTAAAATAGCGGTTCGAGACACAAGCCGTGCCCTGGAATGGCTTGGTGTTGCTTTCATTATCCCCGCAATTTTAAGCGGTTTGTTTAATGAAAGCATTACCAATACCATTGTTTTCATTGGAAGCGGAATCCTGGTATGGGTGATTGGAAGGTTACTAGGCATTGCGCTTCGATCCACTAAAGAAGAAACCCAATTCAAACACGCGATTTTTGGCGTGAGTTTGTTTTGGTTAGTAACCAGTATTCTAAGTGCCTTGCCATTTGTACTGTTAAACTATTTGCCCTGGGACAGTGCTATCTTTGAAACCATGAGTGCGATTACAACCACTGGTCTCACGATGGTGCCCAATCCTTCTATTTTACCATCTAGCCTAATTTTTTGGCGTTCACTATTATCATGGATTGGCGGCATTGGAATCATTGTCATGGCATTGGTGGGAATTCTAACAACCTATTCGCGCGCAAGCAAGTACATTCAAGCAGAAGGAAGAGGAGAACGGCTCAAACCCAATATTAAAAACACGATCAAACAAATCTGGAAAATCTATCTTGCACTCACAGCAATTGGAATTGTATTGTTATTATTTGCTGGAATGGGTTTTTTTGATTCTGTAAACTATTCTATGAGTGCTATTTCCACCACGGGATTTAATACGCAATACAGCAGTATTGCGGGATACAATAATATTTGGATTGAAGGAGTATTACTATTCATTACAATTTTGGGAGCCACTAGTTTTGGCATTCATTACTTGTTTTTTGGCAAAAAAAAATGGGGCGCGTATTTTGGAGACACCCAATTCCGAGCGGTTATAGTATTATCCTTGGCAGGATCTTTACTCATTTTTTCGCAATTAGGCACTTTATGGGAAAGTGTGTTCCAAGCAATTGGCGGGGTTACGAACGGCGCTTTTACTTTAGTAGCGGGTTCTTTTTCCGAGCGGGGAGACTTTACCATGCTTGTTTTGATTGTATTAGCCTTTATTGGAGGTAGTGCGGGATCTACCTCTGGTGGAATCAAAATCAGTCGTTGTTTAATCCTGTTAAAATCTGTTTTTTGGCGAATCAAACAATCGATTGTGGGAAAAGAAGTTTTTTTTGCACGCAAATTTGAAAGAAAACCCGTTTCAAAAGAACAAGTAAGAGAGATTAGTCACTTTGTAATCTTATACGCGGGAATTTTTTTGATCGGAACCGCTTTACTGATTTTTCAAGGCAATGCCATGAATGATTCTTTACTGGAAAGCATTTCCGCTCAATCCAATGCCGGTATGACAGCAGGCATTACCCAACCAGACATGCCATTGGACAGCAAAGTAACGTTGATTGGTCTTATGTGGATTGGTCGATTAGAATTAATTCCATTACTGGCGG
>JAHJAQ010000050.1 GCA_018813975.1 Microcaldota archaeon | reverse complement strand
TGATTGAAACTCCCTTGAACTCGATAAACGAAGCGGTTCTGCCGTTTGCCAGCAAAACAAGCGATGATGTTTCTTTAACAGAGCACCTGATATCCCGGAGCATTAAGTTTTACCTGATTTTTTCAGTTGCGCTTGCCGTAGTATTGCTTGTCTTGGCACCAGTGGTGATTAATCTTTTTTTTCCATTGTTTTCAAGCGGCTTGGAACTGGTTCCCTTGTTTGCCTTGTACTATGCACTTTCGTTTGACTTTCCCATGGGTACTTTTTTTCGCGTGATAAACAAGCCACGCGTTTTGACTATTACATACATTTCTTCTGCAGTAGTCAGTCTAGTGCCGGGCTATTTTTTGATTTCGCATTTTTTGATACAAGGACTATTGGCTACCATGGTTATTGCACGGATTCTGGGGATTATGATTTCTATTTTTTTCATTCGAAAAAGCAGATACCGCATCGAGTTTATTCCAAGAAATGAAGATTTGGCTTTTTTTTGGTTACTGTTTAGCCGTTTTTTTTGGCAAATACTTCGGCGGTTTTCACGGAAATAAAAAAAAGGGACGGGGTGCGGGAATGCCTGAAGGTTACTGGTCTTTTTCAGTGTTTTCTTTTTCCGCGTACCATTGCACAAAAGCCTTTAATCCTTCCTGAATGCTGGTCTTTGGTTCCCAGTGAAGGGTTTTTTTGGCTTTGGAGACATCGGCAAATGTTTCTAGCGGGTCACAGGAAGGATATGGTTTGTGTTCAATAATCGCTTTTTTTCCAATGAATTTTTCTAGTGCCCGAATCACTTCTGTGAGCGTTACCGGGCAGTGACTTCCAATGTTGAGTACCTCAAATCCAAGGTCTTTGTCCAATGCCAGGAGCACAGATTCCGCGACATCTTTTACGTAGGTATAATCGCGTTTGGCGTCCCCGTTTCCGAATAATTGCAGCGGTTTTTGCTCGAAAATCGCTTCCCCGAACTTGTAAACTGCCATGTTGGACCGGTTTCTCGGCCCGTATGACGTGAAAAAACGCAGGCATGTAACGGGAATGCCATAATTATAATTGTAATTCTTGCAGATTATTTCCCCGCATTTTTTGGTAGTGGCATAAGGACTGACTTGTGTCTCGGTGTTGTCGGTTTCTTTGGTCGGGAAAACCGTTGGATTGCCGTATACGCTGGAAGAAGATGCAAAAACAAACTGTTTGATTTTGTTTTTTCGGCTGGCCTCTAATATTCGCAAAGTCCCGTTGATATTTACATCTGCGCATTCCGCGGGGTTTTCAATCGAGTAGCGGACTCCCGCATTTGCGGCCAGGTGCACTACTTTTTCAATCTGGTTTCTGGCGAAAACCTTTTCAACAAGCTCTTTGTTTCGGATATCTCCCACAATCAATTCAAAGTTCTTGTTGGTCAATAGGTGTTGGATATTCGAATTTTTTTGGAGCGGGGAATACTGGTTATCAAAAGTATCCATGGCAAGGACATGCTGTCCGTGCGCAATAAGCAAATCCGCCAAATGGCTTCCAATAAAACCTGCAGCACCGGTCACTAAAATGGTCATACAACGCGCCTCTTTCAGTATCTAAATAACATGGCATCATTAAAAGGGTTTTAGTACAACCGGCTTTGTTGAAATACGGGCCGGCCTTATTTAAAAAACGCTTTTTTTCCCATGGTGCGCAGTTCTCCTGCAAACAGTACCAAAACAACCAACAGGAAAGCATAACTGAGGGCTAGGGAAATGGTTAGAACGCTTAGTGTCGTTGCAAGAGGCCAGTTCAGGTTTCCCGCAAGCACGGTAAAAGCCGCTTCCCGCACGCCAAGGCCGTTAAAGCTGATGGGGATGAATGAAATCAAGGTGGTAATCGAGCTTACAAACAAAAGCGCGATTTCGGATACCGGAAAGCCAAGGCTGGCAAAGAGCGCTGCCACAAACAAGACCAGGGCTATCCAGCGGCCCAAGGTAAGAAGAATGTCGAGCAACAGGGTTCCGGGATATTTTTTGACATACAATTCAACTGTGCTGCCGAATCCCGCGAACCGGTTGCTCTGGTTTTTCAGTATTTTTCTGATTAGCCGCCTGCCGAAAGAACTGAACAGCAGGAGCCAGCTTATGGCCAGCAAGCCAACTGCAATCAGCGCGGTCTGCCATACATTGGCAAGGCCGAATACCCAAATCCCGATTGTGGATAACAGCACTACGGTAAAAAAAGTAATGAACTTGTCCATCAAGGCAATCGCACTCGCTTCGCCGGTTGAAAGGTTTTCTTTTTTGAGCCAGTAAATAATGGATAATTCTCCTACTTTTCCAAGGCCGAAAAAACCAGCCGCCCAGGAGTACAGGAAATATTGAATCATCCTGCGAAGGGGAATCTTTCGAATGGGTCTTGCCGTGACGTATATATTGAGCGCATTCAGAGCAATGCTCGCAAAAAACCAGAAAAGAATTATGGGCAGGAATCCTATCTGAATTTTGGAAAGTTCGTGCGCAAGATTCGCGAATCCAGCAAGATAATACAGCATTCCGAGCAGGATGATTCCAATTAAAATTTTGATTGCCAGTCGCATACATTCGCCTCTTTGTAAGCATTAAACGCGCTTGTGTTGAAAATCCTTTTTGTTAAGGTTTTCTTCCGCCAGCCGAAGGCGTTCAAACGTGTCGGTCCTAAGCCAGATACCAGAATGCACAAAACCGAAAAGGCGGCCTTGTTCTGCCAGCCTGGGAAACAAGGTTTTTTCAATCAAATTAAATCCTTGAGGCAATTCATTTAATGCTTTTTTTTCCAGCAAATAGGTTCCGGCATTAACCCAGCCCGGTTTTTTTTCACCGGTTTTTTCAACAAACGAAGAAATGCAATCGCCATCTAGTTGCACAGCGCCCGAACTTGAAATATCCTCCACTTGCCGAATTGCAATCGTGGCCCAAGCACTTTTTTTTTCGTGCAATTCACTCATGGGTTTTAAGTCAAACCGGTTGATGTCATCTCCGTTTACCATGAAAAACCGTTTGTCCAAAAGAGGTTCCGCGAATTTCAATGCACCGCCGGTTCCCAATGGCTCTGATTCAATGGAATACAAAATTTTGGCATCCCATTTTTTTCCGTTTCCAAAATAGGATTCGATTTGTTCGTGGCGGTACCAGATTCCAAGAACAATTTTAGTAATACCATTTTCCACGAGCCATTCCACAGTATATTCCAGGATTGGTTTTCCATTGACTAAAACTAATGGTTTGGGAATTGAATCGGTTAAGGGTTTTAAGCGCTCTCCTCTGCCCCCTGCCAAAACAAAAGCCTGTTTTATATTCATTTTAACGCCCGTTTTTTTTCAGTTCCATTTCCAATGCTTTTAATGCCACCAATGCCACGGAAGCGATTTCATGCTTATGAGTCTCCAGGAATTCGTGTAGTGCCTGAGAAGACTGTTCAACCAGTTGGCCACCGCCGATTTCCCATTGGTCCTTGGCTTTTTTGGGAACCCATTCCCCGTCACTTCGCTGCACAAAAAAGCGCTTCAAAAATCCTTTAGGATCTTTAGTTTTAGCGCGACCCAACCAAATCAGATCTTGTCCAGGCGATTTCGATTCGGCACTATGCACACTAACAAGAGCCCGAGCTTTTTTGGAACTGGTTTTTTTTAATCCAGGTCCAACGATTTCGATTTGGTTTTGAGGAATTCCAGTTTCTTCAGTGAGTTCACGCCGAGCGGTTGGAAGCACTGGAATGTTTCCTCTGAATTGCTTAACGGGTTGTTCCATAAGACCAGCAAAAAAATAAAAACGTGAAGGATTCGCGTAATTTTTTTTGGAAAGACGCGGAATCATAATCAATTTGTTTCCAATAAGCAGAATGATTCCCGCACCCAACAAATGAGGGGCTTGGTTATACAATCCTTTTCCACTTCTGCGCTGGCGCAACAGCATGGCTTTTCGCCTTTCTTGTGGCATTTCTTCCAGTGCTGCGCGGCCCTGCATTAGTTCACCATAGCGCCGTGGTTGAACCTCCAAAAAAACCTCGCCCAGCCTTGACCCCTTTTGTATGATTTGTCTCCGAACTCCTGCCTTGCGCATGGAACTCCATTCAACAGGCAAAACCGGTCGCTGGCCTTTTTTCCGACGTTGCTTGTTTGTTTTCTGAATAATCTTTTTTCCTTTTTGCACAAGCGGCAATCGAGAACGGGTTTGCACGCCTTTCACGCGTACACTCACCCAAGGCCCTTTTCCCACTGCATTTACTTCTGCTTTGGAGGAAGAATCACTACGCGAATGGACCACAATAAGTTTTTTTCCAGCAAGATACCTGATGCGTTGAATTCTCGGCATGGATGTCCCTATTATTTTGAATCTTTTAAACTATTTTAAACTATTTATTATACTGTCTGCGGCCTTGGAAAGGTCCGCTACAACAAAATCGGGTTTGATTTTTTTCAGTGCGTCTTTTCCGCCATAACCGGTCTGCACCAGGATTGTTACACAACCGACTTTTTTTCCCGCAGCAATATCGCTTGTTTTATCACCAACCAAAAAACTTTTTTTAAAATCAATTCCAAATGCCTTGTCCGCCTGCAAAAAAAGGCCTTTTTTTGGTTTTCTGCAATCACAGTTCCCGGAAAAATCCGGGTGATGCGGACAAAAAAAAACCGCGTCCAATCGCGCACCTTTTTTTTCAAGTTCGGTTTGTAAAAAACGATTCAGTTTTTGTGCTTGTTCCAGCGAAACCAGTCCGCGTGCTACTGTAGATTGGTTGGCTACCAAAATCACTAGAAAGTGCTTATTGAGTTTTTGAATGGCTTGGGAAGCGCCTTGCAAGAATTCAATCTGGCTGGTTTTGGTCAGGTGGTTTCCAGTATCATGATGCCAGTCTTTTATGATGACGCCGTCGCGGTCCAAAAAAACAGCTTTTTTTTTCACGGGTTTTCACTCAATTCTTTTTCCACGATTTCGCAAATAGCATGGTAAAACAGTTGGTGCATTTCCTGTATTCGGGGGGTATCTGAAGAAGGCGCTATTACAACCAAATCCGCAAGGTCTGCAGCAGGGCCGGACTGGTTTCCGGTAAACAAAACCGAAAAAACGTTTTTTTTCCGCGCGGTTTTTAATGCTTCCAAAATATTTTTGGATTTTCCCGAGGTGCTGAATACCCATAACCGGTCTCCTTTTTTGGAAAGCGCATCCAGTTGCTTGCTGAACACCAAATCAAACGAATAATCGTTTGCAATCGCCGTGAGATTGGAAATATTGGAAACAAGCGATACTGCCGGAAAAGGATTCCGCTTTTTTTTATAGCGGTTGATGAATTCCGCGGCAATGTGCTCGCAGTCCGCTGCGCTTCCCCCGTTACCACACAGCCATAAAACACGGTTTTGCTGCAGGCATTCAATGGTTTTTTCAGCAGCCCTTACAAGGGATGGAATGCTTTTTTCGAGTTCTCGGGCAAGCAGGAAGTGTTCTTCAAAGTTTTTTTGGAAAACAGAACGGGCATTGGTTTTCATTACACGTTCACTTCCCAGGTCTGCAGGCCTTCAAATTCAAAGGAAAACGGAACCCAAACAGCGCCTTTTTTTTCCAGGGCTTCGCGGACCTTGATTTCACGGTCGGGATGACAATAAAACAGCATATATCCCCCTCCGCCCGCACCGGTTAGTTTTCCGCCGACCGCGCCGGCACTCTGTGCGGTTTCGTATAAACCGTCGATAAAAGAATCGGAAATAAGGGGACTGTATTTTTTCTTTTCAATCCATCCCTTGTGCAGTAATTTTCCGAACTCTTCCAGGTTTTCTTTTTTCAGGCATTCCCTCATTTTTAACGCGATTTGTTTGCTGGAATGAAACGCTTGCAAAACATTTTTTTCTTTTTCCATAAAGCCGCGTGTCTGGTCCTCAATGATATCCGTACCGTTGTTTTTTCGGTCGCGCGTGTACACCAGTACCAATTGTTTTTCCAGTTCGTTTTTGCAGTTTTTGGTTAGTTCCATGGGACGCACGAAAACCGTTTCATCATTGAATTCGATAAAATTAATGCCGCCATAAGCGGAAGCGAACTGGTCTTGTTTTCCGCCTTTAATGTTCAGACGGGTTCTTTCGAGTTCTAGGGCCAGATTGGCGATTTCGTGGCGGGAAAAATGCTGTTCAAACGCCTGGCTGTACGCGCCCAAAAGAGAAACAAAACCGGCTCCGGAAGAACCCAGTCCGCTGCGCGGTTTGACATCATTCCTGAAAAAAAGCTCTAATCCTTTTTCGGGTTTCATTTCCAAGAGCACGCTTTTGGCCAGGTCAAAGTGACCGTCCAGCACTGCGTCTTCAACCGATTTCAGGAGCAGTTCTTTGGAATTGGCCGCTCCGAGCTTGATAATGGAAGAATCCGTTACTTTCAGCGAGGTAAACGAATACTTGTTGATGGTTGCGGATAACACACAGCCGCCGTGTTCTTGCGGATAAGGGGGAACATCCGTACCGCCCCCTGCAAAACTGATTCGGACGGGGGCCCTGCTTCGAATCCAACGGACCATACCATTCTTTCTCCGGTTTTTTTTTCTTTTTTTTCCCGTTATCTTTTTTCGTTATCACTGCAGGAAGGATACTAGGATACTATTGGTTGGGTTTATTTATTAATTCATTATAGAGCCCGATTGTTTCTTCCGCCAGTACGGGCCAGGAATAACGCTTGGTTAAGGTGTGGGAATCCTGCTGCATGGAATTCAGAATCGATTTTTTGGAAAAAACCCATTCCAGTTTTCGGATTAGTTCTTGAATGTCTCCTGCCTTGAAAATGCATTGCGGGTTTTGTACGAGTTCGGGCAATCCGCCGGTAGCAGAAACTAGGAGCGGTTTTTCAAATGCCAGTGCAATATTGCCAGGCCCGCTCTGGGCTTCAAAATGCTTGTATGGAAGGACCACAACATCACTGGCAAAAAAATAATTTTTTATATCCGAGGAAGCAATATAATCAAAAACGAGTTTGTAATCGGTTTGGCAGGCTAGTTTTTCTTGAATGGTTTTGCGGTATTCGGAATTCCATGGTTTTCCCGCTATTATCAAAAAAAGAGCGGGAATTTTTTTTTTGGCGGAAATAAAGGCGTCAATCAAATCTTCCACTCCTTTGTACGGGCGAAGATGCCCGAAAAAAAGCAGTGCCCGTGCGTTTGACGGAACACCAATTTTCTGGCGGCTTTCTTTCTTGGAAACCTCGGCATCACGATAAAAAGTGTAAATGCCGTGGGGAATCACGCGGATTTTTCGGGAGGAAATGCCGAAGAATTCCTGCAGTTGTTTTTTGTTGGCTTGGGTGTGAACAATGAGCGCATGGGGAATGGAAAAAATCAGTTTGGATAAAAAGCGGTCCAAAAAACCGCTTTCATGGCCCAGTACGTTGTGAACCGTGCACACTATTTTTTTTCCGCGCCACTTGGCCAGTACGGCAATGGTAAAAAAAACCGGGAACAAAAAATAGGTCCACCATTGAAAATGAACAATTTCTCCTTTTGCTTTGAGACCCGTTGCAATCCAGCCAATGGGGTTGTACCAGGATAGGGTTTCGTGCACAATCAAGCGCGGTGATTGGGGAACCGCAAAAACAGTGTCTTTTTCTTTGGTTTTTCCGGGATACAAAAATTCTGGATAAATGGACTTGAAATTGTAGAATTCAACATTCATGGTTTTGGTGAATTGTTCGGTTTGCTGGATGCAATAATCGCTCACGCCTTTAATTGGCGGTAATGTTCCAATTAAGGTAATAGATGAAACCATAGTATATTCTCGGTTGTATTTTAAAATACAAGACTGGTACAAAGCCCGAATTCTGGCATAAAAAAATAATTTAATCCGGGATCTAGTGAAAGCACGTGAACCAAAACCATTTAAAATAAAGAAAATCTTTTTTTATTAAACCAGTATTTTAGGGGCTGCCATGAAAATCGCGATTTTGGGATTAGCCGGAAAAGAATTCCGGGGCGGCGTGGAAAAATTCAACAGCAACCTGATACAGGCTATCGAATCGGGTGGGCATGAAGCGGAATTGTTTTCTTTTTTATCCATTCGCCAGTTCGCCACGGAAAAAATTCTTACTCGAACTTCCGAGCGGACACCCTACAATGGGTATTGGAAGGCACGACTCTTGGCAAAGGAATTTGAAAAGCGCAAAAAGGAATTTGACTTGGTTATTGCAAATGACTTTTTTGGATTATATGTTAATGGAATAAAACAAATTATGGTTCTGCATGGTTTATTTTCAGATGTCTTTGATTGCATCCGCCATAAGATTTCTCCTTTTTACTGGTTGTGGGGACAAGAATTGTCACGGGTTCAACGATCTGCCATGCGACATGCGAATGTGGTAATGACACCATGCCACCGTAATTTTAGGTATGCGAAGGCTCACTCTCTTTCTGTGCACCATGTTATTGAACATGGGGTTGACTTGGATTTTTTCAGGCCAACAAAGTCGTTTAAGGCGCTAGACAAATATTCTCTGCCAGACCAGTTCATTCTTTCTGTTGGTTTGCGAGCAGTATGGAAAAACGCGGAAATGGTTTCAAGGATTGCGCAGGATTTTCCGACGGTTGTGCTTTCAGGAAACCAAATGGACGCGCGTATTAGTTACTTGAGTGATCTGGATGATTCTGTTATGCCCGCGCTTTACTCGCGTGCTGGCCTCTTGTTTAATCCTTCGTTTCACGAGGGGTTTGGGTATGTGGCTGCCGAGGCTATGGCATGCGGTACGCCAGTGGTTTGTTCCAATACGGGTTTTGGTCCAGAGCTCAAAGAAAAAATCCCTGAGTTGGTTGTGGAAGACCCGAATGACTATGTTGCGTTCAAAAAAAAGATTGCATTGGTGCTGGAAAATAGGGAAGAATTCGGGAAAAAATCTCGAAAATTTGCTGAAAAAAATTTTGGTTTTAAGGATTGGGCTCGTAAGTGGTTAGAACTCGTTGAAAGCCAGAAAGAATAGCGTTTATTTGAACCGCTGATCTGGGCCGCATGCTAAATTCTGATTAATTGCTTCAAAAAACTTTTCAATAAAAACTTAAAATTAAATAATATATTTACTCTTAAAAAACATTCATGCGTACAGAAGCACTTTGTATTTATTATGAATTTACTGTAATCTTTTGCAGATTTTGATTCCCATAATTTTTCAAAGTTGTAATCAAAATCCTTAATATCTGCAATTGGTTTAGTCAATAGTTCGCAAGGGTATACCTTGCCACTTTCTGATAAAACACCGGTTAATAAGGCGGCGTAACAGGGAAGTACATATTTCTTCTTTTCAATTGTGTCTATTATAACTTGTGTCCTTATTATATGAATAAAATTTCTTATTTTATTTTTAAACCCTTTTGCATTTTTTAATTCTTTTGATTCTAGCTTTAGAATCTCCTTAAAGTAATGCAGACTAACTTTTTTCATATCTGGATTTTTTGGGCTTCCTCTTATTAGATTTAGTGAAAAAACATCCGGCTCTAATTCGTTTTTAACGTATCTGTAAAACTCAGTCATCTTTTCCTGATTTATTGGCGTTAAAGTAGAAACAATAGATATTTTAAAATTCTTATTTTTTCTTAATTTTTTCAGCTCAAAGAATGTTTTTATTGCACTTTCAAAACAACCGGGAACGCCCCTTGTCTTATCATGTATTTCTTTTGGGCCGTCAAGAGAGATACCTATACTTAATTCTAAACCGGGACATCTTTCTAAAATATTAACGCAGTCTTTTTTTATTTTATCTGTCATTAATCCGTTTGTCGGTATTGTAACTTTTCTCATGGGCGTATTTTTGAAATAAGAATAGGTGATGTCCACAAGGTCTTTCCTTATGAATGGTTCTCCTCCGCTTATCATTAAAAGATATAATTCGGGAAGTGTTTTTGTTATTTTTTCTATCTCCTTTAAAGTAAGGTCATTATTTTTGTTTAGGTTCTTCCAATAAAAACAATGCTCACATTTAGCGTTACATTTGGATGTAACAAAATGTATTAGCTGTACTGGTCCTTTCGTTTTTTTAAAAAAAACGTATTTCAGTAGTCTTAGATAGTTTGACTTTTTCATTTTGTAAAAGCGGACTTTATAAATCCTGTGCTCCATGTAATTATTCCTAATAGTGTGATTGGTAAAACCAGGATGAATTGGGGCAGTATCTTTGGATTCCATCTAGTTATCCTAAATGTTATTCTTGAGACTTTTGCGAATGGAATTAGCAATGAGAGTATTGGATATTTTGTAAATATCTTTCCTGGGAGTTTGAATCTTTTTCTGCTTATTGCGCAATATTTCCCAAAATTATATTGGTGAGTCATGAACCCTTCGAAACTGTCTCTGTTATGATGTAAGATCATAATCTTTGGATTGAACAATAGCGTGTTCTTTTTTGTTGCTTTGTAGTTAAAAATGGTGTCTTCTGCTATTGGAAAGTCGGGAGAGAATCCTCCTATTTCGTTGAATGCTTTTTTTTTGCATATAAGATTACAGGTTGGCATAAACTTAACTTCTTTTTTTGGCATGTTGGGGTGAAATTCATTGAATCCCATAAGGTAATCTGCTGTGCTTATTAGGCTTGGATTTGCATTTTTAACTGAGCCACCAACAATGTTATATCCTGTATTAATGCTTTCCACAGCTGTTTTGAGCCAGTTGTCTGGGGCAACACAATCAGAGTCAATGAATGCTATTATCTCTCCTAATGACTTCTTTACCCCGATGTTTCTCCCTGCTCCGGCAAACGTTTTTTCATTTAAATGAATAAGTTTAACAGAGGGGAATTTATTTTTTATTATCTTTGGCGTGTTGTCTTTTGAGCTGTCAACAACAATAATTTCATAATTAAAGTCAGTTTTTTGGGACACTAATGAATCTAAACATTTTGATATTAGTTTCTCTGAATTATAGCACGGGATTACAACACTAACTAACATCTTTTTTTCATCCATTTCTAACTTCCCTCTGATTTGAACAGACCTGGGAGGATTTGAGCCCCGTAGCCACTAAGGTACTGGTCTTCAACCACTTATGTGGTTAATATAAATAAACTTATAGGGGCAGAGCCCGATTTCATTCTTTTTTGATATCCCAAGCAGAAAACCCGAATTTTGCGTTCTCCAACCCTGCCTGAACCAAAAGGATTATAGCTGTTTCAATCGAAGGTATAACAGTAAATAGCGTGAGTTCCATGGATGAAGAAGAAATACAAAAACAGATCTTTGCGCTTGTGAAAGAACTGTATCACGAGCGGTCAAAACAGAAAAAGTTTATTCCGGGGAAGTCACGTGTTCTTTTTTCTGGAGACATTTTTGACGAAAGAGAGATGGTGGCACGCGTAAAAGCGGTTCTTCCGGAATGGATAACGCTTGGTCCGCGTGATGTAGAATTTACAGAAGCGTTTTCAAAATTTATGGGTGTCAAGCACACATTGGTTACGAATTCCGGGTCTTCGGCCAATTTGATTGCGGTATCCGCGCTTTGTTCCAAAAACTTTCCCAATCGGTTGCGCAAGGGAGATGAAATTATTACGCCGGCCTGTACTTTTCCAACTACCTTAAGCCCGATTATTTTAAACAATTTAATGCCTGTTTTTTTGGATGTGGAGCTTGGAACCTATAATATTAATGCGCAGTCATTGGAAAAAGCAATTTCCAATAAAACAAAAGCCATGTTTATTCCGCACACTTTGGGGAATCCAAACGAAATGGATGTTATTATGGAAACGTGCGAACGTCACAACATTATTTTACTGGAAGACAATTGTGATTCCTTAGATTCTACCTATGGTGGAAAAAGAACAGGCAGCTTTGGACTAATCGGAACCTCTAGTTTTTATCCCGCGCACCATTTAAGTATGGGAGAAGGTGGTGCAGCCTACACCAACGACCTAAAAATTTATCGCTTGATGCTTTCCCTGCGTAATTGGGGGCGAGGATGTTATTGTGCACTAAATGAAAAAAATCCACAGGGAGCCTGCAATGCCCGGTTTGACTATAAAGTAAAAGGGGTTCCGTACGACCATAAATACCTGTACACTAACATCGGATTCAATTTAAAGCCATTGGACCTTCAACCGGCAGTCGGTATTGAACAACTAAAAAAACAACCCGATTTCACGGAAAAAAGAAAGAAAAACTTTAAGCGGATGTACAAGATTTTTGAACGCTTTGAAGAATTTTTTATCCTTCCATATGCCTTGCCAAAATCAGATCCTTCCTGGTTTGCGTTTCCCCTTACCATTAAGCCAGAAGCCGGATTTGAAAGAAAAGATTTTACCCTGTTTATGGAGCAAAACCTAATTGATACACGGCACTTGTTTGCAGGCAATATTCTCCAGCATCCGGCCTATGAAGGGATTGAATGCCGAGTTGCTGAAAAACTAGACAATGCAGACCTTATTTTTAGCAACTCGCTTTTTATGGGAGTCTATCCAGGTCTTTTTGAAGCGCATTTTGAATATATTGAAAGTAAAGTGGAAGAATTTTTCCGCAACAACAAATCAGCCAAATTAAAGTGAGTAAAATGAAAATAGCACTGATTTATCCGGTCGATCCTGCGGGGAATCCTGCCGGACTAGAGCATTTCGGAGAAAAGTTTGCGCAAGAGCTAGTAAAACAAAACCACATTGTTGACATTTTTACAAACAAAAGAAAAAAACCGGTTCGAAT
>JAHJAQ010000049.1 GCA_018813975.1 Microcaldota archaeon | reverse complement strand
TGCCCCAGCTTTTGGCTTCGTGGGTTTGCGCGCCACTCAAAGAACCATCGTATTCTGAAGCGGTTGTAACATAAACCGCAAAATCCAATCCATCCCTTAAAAGATTCGCGCCAATAATATGATGCTTGCTAATGCCCCCGCCTAAAATAATGCCGCCGGTTTTTTCCGCATTCAAAACCAAGTCAGCCAATTGTTTCATATCTTGGGTAACGTCGATTCCAAATTCTGGATTGTTTTGTTTGAAAAAATAGGATTGTAATCCAATCGCGCCATCTGTAATGCCGGGACAAAAAACCGGAATATTGTTTTTAGAGCACCAATACAAAAAACTACTTTCATTCAATGTTTTTCCAATGGCATTGCAAAGCCCTGCTGGTGAAAAGACCTTTTGTTTTTGGAATAATTCTTTAAGCGTGCCTTGCATTTTTTGTTCAAACCATTCAAAATGAGAAGAGGGAATCAGAATATTGCCGATTCGGTTCAATCCTTGTTCGTGCAATTTAGAATCATCCGAAAAAAAACTGCCTTCTTGGTAGGGGGTGTGGCTTTTGATAACATCATGGTCAATACTGCCTGCTGTAGTAACAATGCCATCCACAAATTTTTTTTGGCATAGTTCCGTAATTAAACCGCGTAATCCACTCGCTACAAGATTGGCGGTAAAACCTAATAGGATAGTGGCTTTTTGTTTTTTCATTTCTTCAATAATCGAAAGAGCTTGGCTTAAGTGAGTGGCTTGAAATCCGGTGTGGGAGAACTGTTCTAACAAGTCTTGGGTAGAACAAATCTTTTCAGGGTTTATATCTTTGATTTCCATTGCATTCACTTTTTGAGTTGTAGGAAAAAGCTTTTTTCCAATAGTTTTTCTTTTTTACCCGTTCCGGGCACAATGTGCGTGCGCGTGGCTTTTTCGAGTTCTTTTCCAAACTTTTGAATAAAGTCTGGATCGTCACTGGCCAGTTCTAGTACAACAATTTTTTCCGGGTCTAGCTTGTGTTTTTTGCGCAATTCTTGGACTTTCCTTCTCAATTCTGTTAGTTCCCATTCTTCTTTCAATGCTTGGTCTGCTTGCACATCCAAAAATACTTGGTATGTTTTGGTTGTTTTTTTTGCCCAGTTTCCTTTGGGTTCTTGTTTGGTTTCACTACTTTTTTTGATGTTTGTCATGGATTGAATAAAAGAAAGGGTATTGGAAAAATCCTTTGCGTTTTTGGTTACAATTACAAGTTCTTTTAATGGCCAGCGCAGTTTCTTTTTTTGTTCTTCGCGAAGGGATAATACGTTTTGTACGAGTTCTTTGGCGTTTTCAAATTCTTGTTCAAGTTCTTTTTTGTATCGTTTGGAATCTAAAATCGCGTATTCGATGAGGTGAATGGATTCTGGGCTTTTTTCAGATCGCAAGGATTGGTATAAGTGTTCGGTTAGGTGCGGTAACATTGGGGCCCATAATTGGATGGTAGAAAACAAGGCGTTTTGCAAGGCTGTTTTAACGCCTGCCTGGCTTGGACTCCTAATTCTGTTTCGAATGGTCTTAATGTAGGTCCTGCTCACATCTTCTACTAAAAATTCTTCGAGCAAATTGGCTGCTTTATAGTATTCGTGTTCGTTATAATGTTTGAGGCATTTTTGGGTAATAGAATGGGTTTTGCTTAACAACCATTGGTCTTCTATTTTCAATTCTTTGGAATTAATGGGATGGGGTTCTGCTGTTACATCCAAGTATAAGTGTGCAAACTTGTAGGTATTGTATAAAATAGTAAAGAATTTTTGAATGTCTTTCATTTCGTTCCAGTCAAACACTAAATCCTGGCCCGTGCTTTTTTTGGCTAAAAAATAGCGCAAATAATCGCGCGAAAACTTTTCTGTTATTTCTTTGGGGTCGGTAAAGCTTCCGGCACTTTTGCTCATTTTTTTCTTGGCCAAATCCAAGATCATGCCATGCACACCAACAGCCTTGAATGGTTTTTCATCAAAACAAATCGTGGAACAAATCAGTTGACTGTTCCACCATCCGCGTACTTGTTCCGTGGCTTCAATATTCAAATCCGCGGGCCAGAATTTTTCGAATAATTCTTTTTTAGCAGGATATCCTAAAGCACCCCAACTAGAGGCTCCAGAATCAAACCATACATCTAATACCTCTGGAACGCGTTTCATGGTTCCCCCACACGAACACGGAACTGTAATAGCATCAATCCATGGTTTGTGGGGATCAGCAATTTTTTTTCCACTGGCTTTTTCAAGGGAAGCAATGTTTCCAAACACTTTTTGGTTGGAGCATTTGTCACAAATCCAGATGGGTAGGGGCGTTCCCCAGTAGCGTGCGCGTGAAATTGGCCAGTCC
>JAHJAQ010000048.1 GCA_018813975.1 Microcaldota archaeon | reverse complement strand
TTTTGTCTTTAGGTGTTTTTAATCGAATAACCCCTGTGATTTTGGTTCTATCGCCAGGCATTACTTTGTTAACCAAATCATCGCCTACAATAATATTCAAAATAGTGGCTTGTTCACTTCCCTTTAACAATTCTAAGGGTTCTTGGACTTGAATTTTTTGATTATCAATAAAAGTGCTTTTGTGCGGCAATAATTCAAAGTCACGGTGTTTGCACTCGCACATGGGTGGAACACTAATTTTATCAGTTTCTTGTTCGCGCTTGTACACATTGCCGCAGCGCCGACACTGCCAAGAAGCTACTTTTAGTTTTGGAAGCACATCGGTTAATTGTCTTACCACTCCTTCTATTGAAATAAGAGTGCCCAAGTGTTCTGCTCCCACATTGCGTAATAATGGAATTCTATCTTTGGGCAAATTATAAAATCGAATGTGTGGTTTGAATTCTTGTGTTTCCAGCGTGGGAACGTGAATGTTTTGCACGGCTTGTTGTGCCGCTTCAATCAATACATCTGGGCTTTCCAATAATTCATCTGCTAATTCAAACGAATAGTGTTCTAAATCATGAAAGTCCACAAACAAGCTTTTTTTTTGGGGCCATTCCATGGCTAGTTTTTCAATTTGTTTGGTATACTGGCTTTCAAAAAAAGATTGGAACGTGCTACTGTGCGGGCTTTGCTCTTGTTTTTCCAATTCATTCAAGTCAACTTCCACAATCTTCCCCGCCTACTTTTTATTCTTTGCTTCAAAAAGTATTTCGAAGCGTTTTTGCCGGTAAAAAAGGCTTTTAGGAGTCTTTTCTCTCTAAAAAACGCTTTTTTTTTTAGAATTCGTATTGGAAGTTTTTTCAATACCTATTAATTTCCTTAAAATTATTATACAAATTTAATTAGGTTTTCAAACTATCAAAATGATAGTGTTTGGACTAGTAAAAAGAAAAAAGAAAGCGGATTTCAGTTATGGAAATCCGCCTGTTGGTAAACCACTTAAATCTGGCATTCCATTGGCTAGGCCACTACCTAATATGGGTGCTAAAATGGCTGCGCCAATAATGGCTCCCACTACTAATACAATGATGAGTCCGATTAGAACCGCAAGGGCAAGGGATAGTGCTGCTTTGTAGGTTGAAAGACCGTGCACTGTTTTGACTGCAACCACAATGAAATAGTAGCTGAGAATTCCAATGAATGCCATGGCAGGATACATAATGAGCAAGCCAATAATGGATCCGATTGGTCCGCCAAGACTAAAGATAGAGAAGATAATGCCTGCAATAATGGCAATAATGGTTATTGGCCAGATGATTGTGGTTAGCAAGCCGAATTGTTTTCCAAAGTTAGCGGTTCCACCCATGGCTCTGGCAGCGTACAATAGAACACCGTTTAGGACGAGTGCAAAGATCAGTCCGCCCACTAATAGGATAATTGGAATTTCAATAATGAGTGGTAATCCAAAAATGGTTAGGGTCATTCCAAATGCGGCCATAAAAGTGGCAACAATTTGAGCAATAGCACCAATAATGACTCCCACAACAATAAGCAATAAACCCAATCGTTTAATTCCGTTTCCTAGTGTTTCAGTATCTTTGTGACTGACAATGGTTTCATCCATGTTGGTAATAATATCAAAGAACCCCATGTTTTTTTCACCCCCGTTTTGTTGTAAAACTGCTTAATAAACGAATCCTTGTTATTTAAAGCTTCTTAAAGACCAAAAAACACGTTTTTTTTTGAAAAAAAAAAGAAAAAAAAGAAGAAATAGAATTATTGCATGGGAACTGAAAATCCCGGTGGAATACCGCCAGAAAAACCACTAGATCCCATTGTAGTGAGTAACATAATAGCGCTACTAAAGAGTAGTACCATGATTAGAATTACTACAATGACTGGGATAATCCATACAATGAATGCTTTTACTGTGCTGATCTTATTGGCAACGGACAGTACGACTAGGGAAAGGTAAAGTGCATATAGTAGCCATAGAATGTTAATGAGTGGTCCAATGATTGGAATGAGGCTAATCAGGCTTACAATAATGCTAATCACGAACATGGGCCACAATAGTCTGGATGCTAGGAAATAGTTTTGGGTAAATGTTCCGGTTCCTCCCAATAATCGTGCAATAACCGTTAGAATGCCCCATGAAACAGCAGAGACAATTACCAGCACAATGGCCATGATAATGGGCACGATAATGATTGCGAGTAATCCCAATCCCACTAAAAAACCAAGAGCAGGTACTTGGTTTAGGGCTGCGGTTCCTACTGCAAGGCTAATCAAACTGGCCAAAATAGCAATGCCTAATCCTATTAGGAATCCAATTACTGCACCATAAATAGCATAGGTTTTGATTGCGTCGTTCGTGTTTGCATTGGAAACCATTCCTTCCATGGTGTTTCGTGGTTGAGTAATAATATCAAAAAAACTCATTTGCTTTGTCACCTCCGTTCCATCTTTTTTTTGATTGAAATATTATTCAAAATACTGGTTACAAGTTTTTTTTCACAATTTTGAAATGTTTGGGAACCACCAACAATCGATTCGAACTAATGCGTGCCATTTCTCCGCCTTTTTGCTCAATCGCATTCTTGAGTTCAAATAATAAAGCATCCAATTCAACACTTCCACGCAACACATTTTTTGTGTCCAACAATAAGATGTTTCCGTTTTCGAGTTCTTGCGAAACTCGCAAACAATCGCTTTTTTTGGAAAGAGAAGCAGCAATTACAAAGTTTTTAATCCCGACTTTTTCGAGTTCTTCATCCATGTTTAACTCGTTTAATTGGTCTAGTGTGTCATAGCTTCGTGAACGTCGAGCTAGATCCCAAAAACTCATGCTAACCCCAACATAATATCCAATTCTAGTATTTTAGGCTATGGGTGAGCCAAAAAATAGTTTCTCACAAAAAAAGGCTTTTTTTTTAAGAACTGCCTTTTTTGCGTAACACGCGAATGTTTTCATCCACGCGAATGAATTCAACTTCGTCTCCTTGTTTTAAACCAGACAATTCTTTTGGCTTGGGTGCTTCTATTATTTCATAAGAACCCATGTCCATTAAGCTCAAGGAATCTCCCATAACCGCAGAAATTTGGGCCGTGCTTCGTTGAATAATGGGAACTTCTGCTTCATCGCCCGTTGATTTCAACAAGGTTCTTTTGCTGCCATCAAAAACCCCTATTGCCGTTATTCTTGCTTTTGCACTTCCATGTTTTCCGGGCTTGGATTTTTCAGTTGCCTTGATTTGGCACACAAAACCATCTACTAGCACATAATTGCCTTCTTTTAACTGCCCTACCTTGACAAACTTTTTTTCCATTAAAACGCCTTCAAAACAATTCTCAAATAACAGTGCTATTTGTATTTAAATAACTTTTCGGCTTTTTTTGGTATGGTGTTTTAGATTGTTGGATGGGGTTCGACAAAAGCTCGGATGGGCAAAAAAAGAGAAAGCAAAGAGCCTAGCGGTTTTTATTGATGGTCCGAATATTTTGCGCAAAGAACTTCAAATAGACTTAAAAGATATCAAAAAAGTATTGCGCAAGTTTGGTGAAATCAAAGTTGGAAAAGTGTTTCTAAATCAATATGCTTCTGAAAAATTAGTGGAAGCAGTTGTAAACCAAGGATTCGAATCTATTATTACGGTTGGAGATATTGATGTGGCCATGGCCGTGGAAGCCACGGAAGCGATTTTCAATCCAACGATTCAATCCATTGCATTTGTTTCAAGGGATTCTGATTTTTGGCCCGCGGTTATTAAAGCAAAGCGATACGGAAAAGACACCATTGTAGTACTGGCAGAGGAGGCTAGTGCTTCTGCTTTAAAAAATACGGCAGACCATGTTGTAATAATTGGAAGGAGAATGTGAATTGCATGGCATTAAATTATCCTGTTGGCGATCCAATAGAAGAAGGATTGGAACTCGAAAAAATAGAGCCCCATTCTTTTTTAGCCAAATTATTTGTACCAAACTTTTCAGGATACGTGGTTATTACACTTGAAGGCTATTCCGGAATCGAAGAAGGCGTATTGTTTTTTCAAGAAGGCACGGGAGTTGGCGCTGCATTTAGTTATGATAGTTTTGACACGGCTGTTTTTGGAGATACCGCCCTAAATTCTTTTTTTAATGGATTGGCTGCTAAAAAAGGCGTGGCCGATGTTTTTAAGTTATCCAAACAACAAGTAGACCTTATTCTTGCATTGGACGAAAGAACCGCGATTCGAACACCTTTAGTACAGGACATGGTTTCTAAAAAAATTCGAAACCAGTATAATGCTTCTTTTGCCCAGGCCGCGGTTCGAGGATTGGATACCGTGGTAACGCATTCCAGCGATTTGTTAAAAAAAATTGGTTTGGGGGAAATGGCCAAATAAAAACCTGTCGCTATCCCACATTCTTAAATATTGTTTTAGCATTGTTTTTGAACATCACAATCGATTTTTATGCGTTTGTAGGGTTCTCTTATTAGAGCAAGTGAAGGACAATG
>JAHJAQ010000047.1 GCA_018813975.1 Microcaldota archaeon | reverse complement strand
CTGGCTGAAACCAAAGGAATGATTCGGAACTGGAGTAAAAAGGGTTTTTTTGGCGTTGACTTGGAAACCGCGGCTACGTTTGCGATTGCCAAGCATTTTGGAGTGGCTTGCGCAGGATTATTATTTTTGTCAGATAATGTGATTGAAGACCAGCATGTTTTAATGGAACTAGCGTTTGAGGACAAGAAACGAAAGATAAAAGCAAAGGAAAGCATATTGCCTCTTGCGTTACAATCTGGCATAGAATTTGTAAAAGGGGTTTAGATTTTTGGTTCGAATATAGACTTCTTTACTTAGTGATCGTTATTTTAATGCTTTTTTTTTTCTGGAATAAGGGAAACAGTTTTTTTGGGTTTTAAGTGATATTGGGCGGCTAGTTTTTGGGGGATTCGAATGGCGATGCTGTCTCCCCATTGGGATACTGTGGCAGAGTATTGCTTGAGCTTACGGTATTTTTCAGCCACACTATGCAATTGTCGCATGTCCACTATTTCTTCTTGGCAATTGGGACAAGACCAGTAGGAATATGGGATTCCTTCTTCAAAGTTAGAACGTTTTTCGTTCATTCTAGTTTTGCATTTAAGGCACTTCATGCTTTTCCCTTTCTGGTTATCGTGACAATCTGGATCGTGTTTCCGACTTTTTCATCTACACAAACGATAGTAGCGTGATAGTATTCTTTGATTATCTTAACTCGATTTTTGCCAAACCATTCCATGCGGCCATGCTGTAAGACATCTTCAATAATGTCAGAATGAATTCCGCGTTGAAGAGCGCGGTGATAAGCATGGCGGTCAAAATAATGTGGTTGGGTGGTTTATACATTCTTTCGCCAAAAGATATTTTAAAGATATCTAATGATATCTTTTTTAATTTTTACAAATAGTTGTCTCAAAGAAAAGAAAAAGCAATGATTTTTTCGACAAAAGTAGAACTGTATTGTTGGTAGTTAGACTTCGAATTTTTTGAGTTCGCTAATGATTTCTGTCATGGGCTTGTTGGTAATAAGCAAGGGGATTTTTTCGGTTTCTGCGATTTTGATGGCAAGTGGATCTACCTTATCAATGCCGTGCAATACTACGACTGATGGTTTCATGTCAGTGGAAAACCTGCCGATTTTTACTGCAATCATGGGGCTTCTTCCATTTTCAACGCCTTGGAATAATAGGGCTCGATCTGGTGTTTTGCCGTACAATTTCATGTATTCGTGTACGGGAACATCTAATATTACTTTTAAAGAATCAATAATAGTATAACCATAAATCACGGTTTCTTTTAAGCGTGCTTGGTTGGCTACGCACTTGGCCATTATTTTGTCACTGAATTCTTTTGCTTTAATAGCCGCGGAGAACTCGTGGGTGTCAAAAATCTCTTCACTGGGCGTGAATTCTTTTTCCAATTGTTTTCGAATCTTTCCCCCGCGTTTATTGTCAATTTCAACCAGGCTTTCAACTAATCGGTTTACCACGCCAATGCCCGGGCTTTTTCGTCTTCCGCCCTCATAATCAGAGATTGTAGAACTAGACACTTTCAAGTATTCCGCGAGCTCGGTTTGGGATATTCCAAAGATTTCGCGCCACTTTTTCATGGATCCACCAGGATCCCTGGAAAGTGTTATTTCTCCTGCCATGGTTACTGCTAGCTTATCCATATTCAATCACTGTCAAAAAACCCTTAAAAAGCTTTTCGTTGATTGTCCATAAAAAACCGTTCTTTTTTAAATAATCGTCGAAGCCGGTCTGAGTCTATTTGCAACAAGTTTTCTTGATTTTGGGAATTGCGTGCTGAAATACTTTCAAAGCGTTTCTCGCATTTTGTTCCATGATTTTCAATACGGCTTCATAGGTAACGGGAGGATGATCGGTTTTCCAACAATCAAAATCAGTGGCCATTGCCAAAACAGAATAACACAATCCAATTTCTTTTGCCAAACTTGCTTCAGTAGCGGTAGTCATGTTAATAATATCCGCGCCCCATTGCCTAAACATGTTGGATTCTGCGCGCGTAGAAAATCTTGGACCTTCAATCGTTACCACGGTTTTGTTTTCGTATCCTTTCAATCCCAGTTCTTGAATGCTTTCCAATAATGCCTTGTTTTGTTTGGCACAAAAAGGATCTGCAAATGGCGTGTGAGCTTGTACTCCTTTGTCATCCAAAAAAGTATTTTTTCTGCGCTTGGTAAAATCAATAAACTGAGTGGGAATCACAAAATCGCTGGGTTTTATTTCTTCGCGCAAAGAACCACACGCACTAGCCGCCAAAACATGTTTTACGCCGAGTTCTTTTAGCGCCCAAATATTGGCTTGATAGGGCACTATCGAAGGAGAATATTCGTGTTCAAAACCATGTCTTGAAACCAAGGCAACTGGAATGCCCTCAACTTTTCCCAATTGAATCGGGGCCGCGGTTTTTCCAAAAGGAGTCGAAACTTTTTTGGTTTCGCTTTCTTTCAAAAAATCCGGTTTTTCCAATCCGCTACCGCCAATAATTCCAATCATTTTTTTCACCTATTGATCAAATTGTACTAACGATTCAATATGATAGGGTTCTAGTTTTTTTCTGCCATTCAAAAAGGATAATTCTATTAAAAAACAAAATCCAACTAAGTTTCCGCCTAGTCTTTGTACAAGTGCTGCAGTTGCTTGGGCGGTTCCCCCAGTTGCAAGTAGATCGTCTGCAACCAAAACTCGGTCCCCTGCTTTGAGGGCGTCTTCGTGAATTTCAATAGTAGCTGTTCCGTATTCGAGCGCATAAGACTGTTCAATGGTTTTGGAAGGAAGCTTTCCTTTTTTGCGTACTGGAATAAATCCCACGCCAAGCTTTTCAGCCAATAAAGAACCAAAAATAAATCCGCGCGATTCTACTCCTACAATATAATCAATTTTTTCATTAGAGTACTTTTCTTTCATTTGGCTAATGGTTTGTTCTAGTGCAATCGGATCTTGCAAGACGGGTGTAATATCATAGAACAAGATTCCTTTTTTTGGGAAATCTGGAATAGTTCGAATTTTTTCTTTCCAGTCCATTTTTTTTTTCACTTATGCTTTTTGAATTTCGACTATTTGAATCCAAAAGGTTAGTTTTTTGCCTGCTAGCTCATGGTTAAAGTCTAGCTTCGCAGTAGAATCAGTTTTTTCTAGTACCACTCCAATCAACCCATTCGATGCTTGTATTTGTTGTCCAATGGTTAATTGGTCGAATAGTTCTCCAAATGCTTCTTTGGAAAACTCTTGAATCATTTCGGGATTGGTTTCTCCATACGCATCAGCTGGTTCTAATGTAACGGTTTTTTCTTCGTTTAAGGCCATCCCCACAACCGCGGCATCAAATCCTTTAATCATTTGACCGGCTCCTACTGCAAATTCTAGGGGGGTTCTGCCTGGTTTTAAACTACTATCAAATTCTGTTCCATCATCCAAGGTTCCACGATAATTTACTTTTATAGTATCTCCATTTTGAACGGTTTCTGTCATATTGGTTCCTCCTGTATTGGATGGGTTATTGTTTTCTGGAGCGTTATTTTCCTGGGTTGCTGGCTCTTGCGTACAGCCCATTAAAACAATCAAAAAAACAAAAAAAACCCCTAAAAAAGCGGTTTTTGTAGTATTCATTAGGAAAACTGGGTTGGAAAAAGCTTTTAATGATTCTTAGTGCCCGATTACAAAATACTGGGGTAAACTATTTTTGGACCGTTAAACCCTTGTTTTTTTGGCCCATAACCTTGGTTTTTTAAACGATTTGGGGCTTGTTTTTTTTGAATTATCATGATTTCTTTAACCTTTCCAGATGGAACTAAAAAAGAATTCAAGAATGGCATTAAAGGCAAGGACATTGTCAAAAAGATTGGTCCGCGCTTGGCCAAAGACGCCATGGCAATACAATTGGATGACCAAATCATAGAACTTGACTGCCCCTTGAAAAAAAGCGGTTCTTTTAAGGTACTTACTTGGAAGGATTTAGAAGGCAAAAAAGCCTTGTGGCATACTGCCTCTCACGTGTTAGCGGAGGCTGTTGTTTCTTTGTTTCCAAAAAGCCTTCCAACGCTAGGACCTCCGATTGAAGAAGGATTTTACTATGATTTTGATGTTCCCAAATCATTCTCTGAGGATGACTTGAAAAAAATTGAAAAAAAAATGAGTGAAATCATTAAAAAAAATCAAAAACTCGTTCGTCATGATGTAACCAAAAAAGAAGCCATTCAAAAGTTTGCTAAAAACCAGTACAAAAAAGAACTTATTGAAGAATTTGTGGGCGAAGGGGAAAAGCTTTCTTTTTATTCACAGGGAAATTTTTTTGATTTGTGCAAAGGAGGTCATGTATCCGAAACAGGAAAAATAAAAGCGTTTAAGCTTTTAAAAAGTGGGGGTGCGTACTGGCGTGGAAGCGAAAAAAACAAAATGTTACAGAGAATTTATGGAATTGCTTTTCCTGAAAAAAAATTATTGGATGCTTTTCTAAAACAAAAAGAAGAAGCTGAAAAAAACAGCCACATCAAGCTTGG
>JAHJAQ010000046.1 GCA_018813975.1 Microcaldota archaeon | reverse complement strand
TTCTTTTCTTCAATCCTTATTTTTTCTTCATCCAAATAATCCAGTATTTTTTCAGTGGATGTTGCCTCAAGATGGGTTATGGGGCCTTTCTTAATGAAACCAACAAGCCCTTTTTCGACAAGTCGATTCAAGCCTTCATATACTCTTGAACGATGCAGTCCGGTTTCGTGGGTGATTCTGCCGGCAGGCACTGACCCAAGATTCAAGAGCGCGGTGTATATCTTAATCTCGTTCTGTGTTAGTTTGAGATCTTGCAAAAAAGAAAAATCCATACACAACTTTTGAAAAGAAACCTTAAAATTCTATGTTTATGTCCTCCTTCTTCAGGAAGACTCGAGTATATTAAGTCTTAAAATAAGGATTTATACGGGATGCTCTCTTTGTTTGAAAAATCTATTTTAGTGCTTTTCATAGCTTTTTTTTTGCTTTTTTCAGGATGCATCCAGACATCAAAAAGCGAAATTACGATTGGCCTGCAGAATACTCCTTCGAGTGCGATAGTGCTGGTTGCAGCGGAAAAAGGATTTTTTGCACAAAACGGTTTGGATGTTAAACTCGAAGATTTTACTGCGGGAAAATTTGCTTTACAGGCATTTTTGTCTGGAAGTGTTGACCTAGCGGTAGCGGGAGACGTTCCAATTGTGCTTGCAACCATGCAAGGAAACGATTTTTATGTACTGGTACAGACGGTTGAAAGTACTCAAGAGAACCCTGTTATTGTTTTGGATGACTTTATTGAAGGTCCTAAAGAATATTTTTTGAAAACAAAAAGAAAACTTACAACATCTATTGGTGGGACACCTGAGTTTTATACCTACAATTTTTTGAAATACTATGAAATTCCCGAAGACCAAGTCGAAATTATTGCACAAAAGCCAGAGGAAATGGTTGCAGCATTCGTTGCAAGTTCTGTGGACGCGATGAGTATTTTTGAGCCATACCCAACACTGTCTGAAGATTTGCTCCCGGGAAAAACAAAGCGCTTTGAAATTCCTTCTAAAGTTTATTCTCCCCTTTATGTTTTGGCTGCAAATAAAGTATGGGTTGATAAAAACCCGGAAAAAGCAGTCGACTTGTTAAACGCTCTTGTTCTGGCTGAAAAATTTATTGAAAAAAACCCTGCAGAGTCGCAGAAAATTGTTGCGCAAAAAACAAAATTTTCTGAAGAGTTAATCCGCTCAATTTGGAGTCAATACACCATCAAGGCGGTTATCACAGAACGTCTTTTGGAGTATTGGAATGCGGAAGCTGTCTGGGCAATTGAAACCGGAAAAGTTAACGAAATAGTTCCACTAGACTTTGAAATCCTTTTAAGAAAGGATTTATTGAATCAAGCAAGGGGGGATTAGGATAAATGCAAGCCAATGTAAAGGCCCTTTTATTCATTGCACTGATACTTTTGCTCTGGCATCTTGTTTCTTCTACTGGTTTTTTCAATGGAACACTTTTTCCAGGGCCGTTGAAGGTATTGGATGCTACCATTAATTTGTTTGAATCGGGTCAGCTGGTAACAGACATCCTTACCAGTACGTGGAGGATGTTTTTTGGATTGCTTATTGGTGCTTCTGTAGGGGTGTTTCTTGGTTTATTGATGGGAAGAGTTCTTTTTCTGGAAGAAACTGTTGCTCCGTTCTTTCACATTCTAAGAGCTTTTCCTCCGGTTGCTATTATTCCACTGTTGATTGTGTGGTTTGGTATTGGAGATATTGCCAAGATTGTTTCCATTGCGTTTGCGGTGTTTTTTCCGGTTTGGATTAGCGCACTGGTGGGGGCAAAGGCCATTCAAGAAGATTTTTTGAGAACTGCCAAAGTGTTTTCAAAATCTGCTACTCAAACGTTTTCAAAAGTTGTTATTCCAGCCACTATTCCTTTTTTAGTGAGTGGAATTAGGATTGGAATTGGCATGGCATTCATTATGGTGTTTGTAAGTGAACTGGCGGGTGCTTCTAGTGGTCTTGGCTATTTGATTGCGTATGCTCAAATAGTGTATAGAATTGACAATATGCTGGCTGGCTTGATTATTCTTGGATTACTAGCGGCGCTAACTGATTTTTTGTTTGTAAAACTATCTCAAAGAGCGTTTCCCTGGGTGAAAGAGTATGGCTAATACTTATCTTTCCATAAAAGGACTTAGAATAAAATATAGTGAAACCGTTTTGCATAATGTTTTTCTTGATATGAAAAAAGGCGAGTTTATTGCAATTGTGGGAAAAAGCGGCGTGGGAAAAACATCTTTATTGAATGTCCTGGCAGAACTGATTAGATTTGAGGGCACTATAAAAAAACCAAATAAAATTGGTTTTGTATTCCAAAACAATTCTCTTTTTCCGTGGATGACTGTAGAAGAAAACATTTCTTTTGGTTTGGATAAAAAAAACTCTAAATCCATTCAACAAATAATTGATATCGCTGGATTAAAAGGAAAAGAAAAACAATACCCTCACAAATTATCGGGCGGTCAACAACAAAGAGTTTCAATTGGAAGGTCTCTTGCTACAAAACCAGATTTATTACTATTGGATGAACCATTTGCAAGCCTTGACGGCTATACGCGACTTGCTATGCAAGAATGGATTAATGACACCTTGGACAAACACAAGATTACTACCATTTTAGTTACGCATGATATTGATGAAGCCATACTCTTAAGCGACAAGATTTTGGTAATGAAGAATAAGAGTTTAGAAAACGAATTTATGGTTCCTTTTACACGTCCCAGAAGTACGGAGATACGATATTTGAGTCAATTTCAAGAACTAAAAAAATTGATTCACAATACCTATTGATTTTGAGAAAAAAAGAAAAAGAAAAAAAATTGAAGGCTAGTCTTTTTTCGAGAGAGATTTTTTTTGAAATTGGGGGGACCTATTCAAAAACCATATTAGCCTGGTGAGCCTTATCCCCCCAATTTGGTTTCTCTCTTCGTTTTAGCTATTTTACTAACCCTCCTGTTTATACCGTTTGGCAATAGGGTTTGGGCTTTCTCATTTAATAATACTCTACTGGATTGGGTGTTCAAAAAGTACATTTATTATGCTTTTAGTCCGTCTTATTGTACACTTTTGGTGGTCTCTGTTGTCCCAAAAAATGAGTATTGATGATGAAACCCGAATTCGGGTGCTAGAGGCTCTTTTGGCGACTGGTGTTGTTTCTCCTAATTGGAAGCAATTACAACAGTACAGCAAGCTTCACAAAGCCACTTTAAAGTCTTCAATTGATTTTTTGAAAAAAGAAGGGGTTTTGGATGGTTTTGGGCCCAAAGTTAATTTTCGCAAGTTTGGATATCGATTAGAGGTTATTTCTTTCATGCAATTGGATCTCTCTGAAAAAAAGATTTTTGAGGAATTCCTAAAACGCGCGTTAAATGACCCGCACTTTTATGGTCTTTCGCCCGTTATTGGTTCGGGAAACTGGAATTTGGTGGCACGGCACTTTTACAAGGACATTGAATCATTTCACAAAAACGAAGAAGAAAACTATTTCAAAAAAATTCCCAGCTTATTCAAGCTGATTAGAGATCGACAAACATTTTATGTAACGGAGCCGCACTACAAAAGCTCTAGCAGAACTTTTTCGATTTTGGAAACCATTAAAAAAGAAAAAGGGTTGGTGTAATGCGTATTGAAATTGACTTTCAAGAATCATTGGAAAAAAATGCCGACCGCTATTATGAACAATCCAAAAAAGCCAAAAAAAAACTAGCAGGTTTAAAGGACGCTATCATAAAACTGGAAAAAGAAACCGAACGAAAACAAGTGGCTTTTCAAACCAAAAAAGATTCTAAACAAATTGTAAAAAAGCGTTCGCGAGACTGGTTTGAAAAATTCCGTTGGTTTTTCACCTCGGATTCTTTGTTGGTGATTGGGGGACGGGATGCTAAAACCAATGATTGGATTGTCAAAAAGTTTTTGGAAAAAGGAGACTTGTATTTTCACGCTGATTTGAGTGGCGCACCGCATTGCGTGCTAAAAACCAAAAATAATAAAGCGCCCGAGCAAAGCAAGCAAGAGGCTCTTGCATTTTCCGTTGTTTTTTCGCGGGCGTGGCAGTCCAGCTCTTCGATTGCGAATGCGTATTGGGTGTTGCCCTCCCAGGTGTCCAAAAAAGCACCTTCTGGTGAAAGCATGGGAAAAGGCGCGTTTATGATTTATGGCAAGCGTAATTATGGCAAAAAAATTCCCTTGGAATGTGGTATTGGAATTGAAAAAAAAGAAGACGCTTGGAGAATTGTTTCCGGTCCGTTATCTGCGATTCAAAAAAATGCCTTGCATGTACTAAAACTGGGTCCAGGGGAAATGGAAAAAGGGCCTTTATCTAAAAAGCTTTTCAAGCACTTTGAATTCAAGGTAAAAGAAAAACTTTCCCCAACTGTTTTGGATGAAATTATTGGTGCTTTGCCAACCGGCGGGAGTAAAATTATAGGTGAATAATAATGCCGAGGATTGTTAGAAAACCAGGAAGTCAGGTTCGAAAATTCCGTGGAAGAATAAGAACTAGAAAGGGTGGCCGTATTTTGGGGACCATTCGAAGTTATCCCTATGGAAAACGAACACGCCGTATGGACGCTAAAAAGGTTGGAAAGCGGGTAGCACACCTTGAAAAGGAAATCAAAAGGATATCTGATAGAAGAGGGTGGAGTCCGTCTGGTTTAATAGCTATTGCGAATTCATTGCGTGCTAAAAAAAGAGCTTTGATTGGAAAAAAACGAAGCAAAACTCCAGAAGTAAAACAAAAGCTACCCTTATTGAATTTATTAGTGGCGCGCCATAGTTTGGGAAAGCGCTGGCATCCGGTTATTCAAGAAATGGAACAAGAAAGAATGATTAAGTTATCGCCTGGAATGAATTTGCGTGCAGAATTGGCGCGAGCATTAAGGCGCATTAATCCAAAAGTAGCTGGAGCAGTTCTTAAAGGAGAAGCAGTTAGTTTTCCTCATCGGGGCAGAGTTTCTTTCGAAGTCTTTTTGCGTAGGCTCACTACAAGTCGTCGGAAAGATCGCAAAGTTGAACAAGAACCACGATGGACAATGAAGTGGTAGAAGGTTTTCAAACCAAAAACCGACTGTTTTTGAAGCTTTCTTTTTCGAATGGTTGGCGAAGGCTTTTTTTCGCCAACCTTTTGTAAAAGGTTTTTTAATGAATTCTAAACAGCTTTTAGTTGAGGAAATAGAATGTTTGTGGCTGTAACGGGAAACCCCCAAAAAGAGATAGAACTAAAGGTGCAAGACCCGGACCCCAGTCACGTGGGAAGGAATATTGTCACCTTGGACAAGCCCTCTAAAGATGCTCTATTCGTTACTTCTGGGGACATTGTAGAAATTGAAGGCAGTCGAAAAACCGCGGCAGTAATTTGGCCGGCCAGAACCGAGGATGAAGGAAAAGGCATTATTCGAATGGACAATTTTTTGAGACACAATGCAGGCACTAATCTGGGAGAACGAGTGAGGGTGCGAAGAGCAGAAGTAAAAGAAGCCAAAAAAGTGGTTTTAGCGCCAACCCAAGAAGTGCGCATTATTGCTTCTGGATATGATCGAATTCTAAAAAAGAATTTTATTGGAAGGCCACTCGTGCGTGGTGATAGTGTTTGGATTAGTGTTTTTGGTTCCGGATTTGTATACTCGGTGTTGGATACCACGCCAAGGGGAATTGTAAAAGTAAATGATTTTACACAATTTGTTTTGAAAGAACAGCCCGCCAAACAAGTATTGGATGTTCCGCGAATTGCGTATGAAGATATTGGGGGATTAAAAGAACAAGTCACAAAAGTTCGGGAAATGATTGAACTGCCTATGCGTCACCCAGAATTGTTTAGACGATTGGGAATTAACCCGCCTAAAGGAGTTTTGTTGTATGGTCCGCCTGGCACGGGAAAAACATTATTGGCAAAAGCAGTTGCCAATGAAACCAATGCCCATTTTATTTCAGTTGCAGCCCCCGCATTAATGAGTAAATTTGTAGGAGAAGCAGAGGAA
>JAHJAQ010000005.1 GCA_018813975.1 Microcaldota archaeon | reverse complement strand
ATCTAAAGTTTTTGGAAAAATTGTTTGCCCGTAAAAATTCAAATACGCGTTCTAGCTGGGCTGTTGAAACTATAAAACCACTTTTGTCTTTTTTTTGCAAGTCCAATTCTTTTTCGAGTGGTCGAAAATCAATTAATCCCATAAATTCCGGTTTAAAGAAAAACTGTTGCACCGCGTATAATTCGGCTAGTTGATTCAAAAAAGAAAAGCTTTTTTCTTGGTTTAAAAAAGTGTAATAGCGATACGTGCGATGACCTTCCAAAAAAACCGTTTCTTGGAGTAACGGTCCTTCCAGGTCTAGCACTGTTTTTTTGAGAGAAGCCAACTGAGATTGTAGTTCTCCAAACAATTCAAAGATTTGTTGGGATTGTAATTCTCGAGAAAGAGATTCTTTTAGTTCTAATTGGTTTTCGGTTTTTTCCATGAGCAAGCGCAATTGTTGGGAAACCCCATCCAATGAAACTCGCAAAAAAGACAGTTCGTGTAACTGGTTATTGGTTTGGCGGAGTGCTTTAGCTAGTTCTCTCAACTTTTTGGCTACTAGTTCTTTTTCGTCTAACCCTACTACCATACTAAAAACCCGGGCAAAAATGGTTTTAAGGAAACTGTTTGGATTGGGCCTAGAGAGAGTCGAACTCTCGCTTCCACCGTGTGAAGGTGGTGTCTTAACCGTTGGACCATAGGCCCAGAAACCGCATATTACTAGTTGAGCAACGAACGATTTTAAATGGTTTCAACCACTCAAAAAAAGGCCTTTCAGACTAAAACGTTGGATTTAAATACCCTTAGGATTACTTAAATGATAAAAATTTTGATTGGTTTTAGTGGAGGTATTGAAAATGACGTGCCGAGACTATCGCTTTTTCCGAGAAGAGGAAGAAGGATCAGATAACTGGGATGACGACTACGATTCTGACGACTAAAAAAACTATTTCTTTTCTTTCTTTTTATTTTTTTTGATCAAGAGACCTAAAAAATTTTTTTGTTTACGATTAACGGTTTTTTATCCGTAATGATTTCTGGAAACTTTTTATACGATTCAAAGACAAACTTGGGTAACAACAACAATCCTTTTTGAACTTTTTCCGAAAAATAGCGTAATTCCAGATTTCTAGTTTGGATTCTATTAATGGTTTCTTCTGTAACAGGATGATATTTTTTAGAACACAAAATAAAACCGCCCGGCTCGTGAAAAGAATCTTGAAAAAAAGCATAGGAAAAAACCAGTGGAAAAACTGTTTTGAGAGTGTTGTACATGTGTGCGTGAACCCAAACCCCTTTTTGGCGAAGGTTTTCGGCTTGAACCGCTACAACGCCTTCACTAGTTAAACGATTAAAAACGAGTTGATAGAATTCTTGGGTAAACAGTTTGAATGCGGGACCGGCATCCACTGGATCGGACAAGTCAATAACAATTACATCAAATTGTTCGATTGTTTCTTCTAAAAACTTTCGAGCATCTTGAATAATGAGTTTTGTTTTTGGGTTTTCAAAAGAACCATTACTCCATTCGGGCAAATATTCTTTACACAATTCCACTAGTTTTTCGTCAATATCTACCATAACCGCTTGTTCCACAGTATCATGTTTGAGTACTTCGCGCAGAGTAGCGCCTTCTCCGCCACCAATCACCAATACTTTTTTGGGATTGGGATGAGTTATCATAGCAGGATGTACAATCATTTCGTGGTAAATGAATTCATCTCCTTGAGCAGAATTCGTAAAGTTATCTAAGAAGAGCATTTTGCCATGTTCTTTGGCATCAATAATATCTACGCGATGAAAATTGCTTTTTCCTTGAAACAATACCTTGTTCAGTTTGAACGAAATAGAATAGTTCTCGAACTTTTCAATATATTCGTCTTGTTTTTTTTCCATTTTTTCAAATCCAATATTATTTTTTTGGAATTGCCCGAAAGCACTTTTTTGCCAGTCTTTTTTAGTTGTGCCGAAGGCACAAGTCCGAAGGACTTTTTTTGCCAACTTTTTGGAAAAAAGCTGTTGCAGGTGAGAGGACTCGAACCTCTGTAGGCACTAAGCCGCTGGGTATTTTCGAATAAAAAATCATAAAACTAATTTAGTATTCTCCTAAACCCAGTCCGTTTGACCGCTCCGGCACACCTGCATAAAAAGCTTGACTTGGGAGTTATTTTAAATCTTAGGCCATAATACCTTTTATTATATTTCCTATTGAGCCATTCGTCCTTTGCCGGCACAATATCAAATTCTTGTAAGAGCATGTATACTTGATCTCTGAATTTTTTGGATGCGCTGGTTAGACCCAAACCACTGCTTCTTTTACCACCATCCGGGTCAAAAACTCCTTTCAAAAAAGCTTTCTTTGTTTTAAAATCTGCTTCCCAAATAATGCGTGGAACGACTATTAGGTGCGACTTTTTACCCCGAGGAATCTCACAAAACTTGTTTAAAAAATGCGCCATTGGTTTGTTTTCCACAGCAAACTCGTATAGTACTCCGGTATCGCTCGTTTTTGAAATACGACAAGTACCGGAAATTTCAAAAAGATTACAGACAATACTTTCAAATCTTTTAACAAAATAATCGATATTAGAGAAAAAAACTACTCGATTTTCGTTCTTTTTAATATGCCCATCACACAGTATTGCTGCAACTAACCAAGCAATTTCTTCAGAAACGGTTTTAGGAATCTTGGAAACCGTTCCAGTCGTACTGCAAAAATATTCAACAGGATTGGTTATTTGTTGAACTTCTTTTCCACAACCAAAATTTGCTAGTTGAGATATTGCTATTAGGGGAATCGATGCCCTTCCTAAAAACCAGTCTTTAGTGGATGTTTTTTTGACTTCAAACGGGAGACTATCCAACCAATGCGCTTTCCAATCCAAACCAAGTTTTTTTTTGAGTTTGGAATTAACTTGTCTTAAAATATCAACGATTTTTTGGGCTTTAATGTTTTTTACAGTAGGATTTTTCACATAGTTTGGCACAATAGTATATGCTCGAATAACACTTCTTGAACCAGTATTTTCACAAGTACCCAATTCCAACAACTCAAATTGCATAGTAAAAATCGTGTCGCCTACATTTAAAATGCTTTAGAGAGTAGAATACCAGT
>JAHJAQ010000045.1 GCA_018813975.1 Microcaldota archaeon | reverse complement strand
GTGCTTTTTTGCAATTGCAAAAAAGACTGAATTTTGGACACGTCGAGGACTCACTTAAAAAAATCAGTCCCCTTTGCCCTGCGAAGCAAGTCCTGTTGAAAACAGGACCTTTCGCCAGCCTTTGGAAAAGGCTGTGATTCTCCCAATATTAGGCAATGCCGAGGCCTTGCCCCAATTGGTTACAACGAATCAGACAATAAACCCCATTCCGGTAGCTTATTGTTATTGTATATGTATTACCTGTCCTCGGAGTATAAAAAGCTATATTACGAGAATTTTAGGGGTTTTTTTGGCGAATTCTGGCTATCAGGGGGTGGCCTTTTTTATCGGTTTGGAATAACGAGCGAGGATAGCGCTTTTTCAAACTAATAATTTGGGGTATTGAAATAGTAGTGGCTTGAGCGATCTCTTCTGCGGATGGTTCTCGTCCAAGCGATACGCGTAATCGCGCGGCGACCTGGGCGATGACAGTAATCTGATAGAATTCTTTTCGCGGAAAATGAAAACCACTTTCTCTTCGCACTAATCTTTTTAGCTCTCCTCGAATCACCCTTCCAATCCCCCCAAAAAATTGGTCGGGAGTTGAATTTCTTTCTAAAGAACTTAAAAGTCCTACAATGGCTTGTTGGTGCAAATCTTCTGGTGATTCTCGATACCCTATTGTATGTAGTTCTATCCTAATAGCTCTTCTAATTATTGGTTCTAAACGATCGATCAATAATAATTTTTCTTTTCCACCACCGCGCTTTGCATTCAAAAAAAGCCTTCTTTCTTTTGCAGTAACTCTAATCCTTTTTGCGGTTGGTTTTTCTTTTAGACCCAAAAAACGCGCTTTTGCGCTTCGCAATCCGCCATGATAGTCTCGAATAGCTTGTAATAAAGAAGCATTGCCCGTTGCAACCAATTCGGCTTCGGTAGAAAAATGCCCAAACACATCAAACACTATTTGCAATTGTTGCCTCGCATTTTGCCACGATCTAAACGATTCTGGCGGAGGCCTTTTCAATGGTTTTAGACCAAATTTTCTTCGAACGGCATTGGTTCCGCCAGGAAAAATAATAATCGCTCTTGCGATATCGCTTCTGCCCATTGCAACTAATTGTTGATAAGATGGGAATCGCCCATGTTCTCTAATTATTCCTATTAGTTCTGCTCTTAAGTTAGGCCATTTTCGAAGCGTGTATTCCCCGCTCTTTAATACGAGAGGAACTCCAAGTTTTTTTCTAACCTTGTTTGCGCCACCATGATACCTAAACGAGCCAAGAATGTCATCACGACCAAACTCTTCCAATTCAATCCAAGTCGGATAATGCCCCAATGCTTGCCAAACCCCTCGCAGTTCTTGTTCAAAATTAGTCCAATGTTTCAAACTTCGCACACCTTTTTTTTGTCCCAATGCAAAACCCATTCGCTTTCGTACGGCATCCACTCCCCCATGGGTTTTCATATGAGCCCACACATCAATCCGATTTAACCGCTCAAAATCGATTCGAGTGGGAAATCTTCCCAGCTTTTGTACAATCGCTGCAACGTCACTGGAAAAATTTTCCCAAATAGCCAGGGATAATGCACCAGTTTTCTTTTTTGGAACCAACCCCATTTTTTGTTGTGCTTTTAAAAAACCGCCATGATGATCACGGATCGCGTTTCGAACATCATATCGCCCTAGTTGCGCTAGCTCCCCATCGCTTGGAAAATGCCCCAATCGAGCAATTATAGCATCTAACTCTGGCTTTAGGGCATTCCAATTAGCAAATGGGTGCTTTACACCCGCTCCCCGACGAAAAGATTTTTTAAGCACAATATAATAGGTTCCTTTCAAGGATAAAAACAATTAGGAAACCAATCAAGGCTTATTGGCTTTTTTTTCGAGCGATTTTGGAATAGGTTTTTTCCCATTCCAATGCAATGGTTTCAGCGGCATAGGGCTTGGCGGTTTTAACCGCGTTCTTAGAAAGCTTTTTGTACAAGGATTTAGAACGATAGATTTTTTCGATTTTTTCTGCACACGCTTTCGGGTCGAATGGTGGAAACAAAAAACCATTCTGACCATTCTTTACGACCACGGGGATTGCTAAAAAATTAGTGCCCACACAAGGCAAACCAGCAGCCATGCCTTCAATAATCGTTAAGCCCTGGGTTTCAATCGTAGAAGGCGTTACCATGATATGACAGCTTGCCACTCTTTTGGCAAGTTTTTGGTGACGCAACATTCCCGTAAACAATACTTTTTTGGAAACGCCAAGATTTTTAGCGGTTTTTTTCAAAGACTTTCTAGCAGGACCATCCCCCACCAATACAAGTTTAACTGGAATCTTTTTGGCGAGCAAAAACTTGAGACTTTCAATTAAAACCTCTAAGTTTTTTTCAAAACTAATCCTGCCAAAATACACCAAGCGCAATTCTTTTTTCAAAGAAGGCCTTTTGGTTTTAGCATAACGATTAAAAAAAGAAAATTGAATTGGATTGGACAAGGCAATCGCAGGACAATCATGTTTTTTGAGTTGAGACGCCATTGCTTTGCTCGGAGTAGTCACTAAATCGGCTTGGTTATAAAAAAAATTAGTATACGCCCATGCAATCTTTTTCGCAAAATTGCTTTTGTTAAAATAAGGAATAGGCAAGTACACTAAAAAATCCGGTAATAGCGTATGATAGGTTGCAATAACAGAAACCCCTAGTTTTTTTCCCAATCCCAAGCCAATCCAGCCGAGGGAAAAGGGCGTGTGACAATGCACTACATCAGGCGCAAACTTTTCAAATTTTTTTTGAGCAGAAAAAGAAACCGGTGGCGAAACACGATACTGACCATAAGTAGAAAGCGAAACCGCTCTTATCCAAGAAACACGAACTTTTTTGTGCAAAGGAAGCTTTTGCTTTTTTGGGGGTTTTGGCGCAAAAATCATTACAGAATGGCCTTTTTTGGAAAGCACATTGGCAGTAGTAACAATACTGGTTACAACCCCATCAATAGTTGGAAAAAAACTATCCGAAAAAATCGCTATTCGAAGCTTTTTCTTTTTCTTCATGCCAACAATTTCAAGAGTGAAGGGTTTAAAACTATTGGTTCAAACTAGTTTTTGCATGCCCGCAAACAAAGGATCTGATTGGGATAGGCATTGGAAAAGCATGGAAACCTTGCGCACATTCTACGAAAAAATACAGTCAAAACAATTCAAAATGTACCGCGACTTGATTGGAAAACGCTTAAACACCAAATCCAAAGTACTCGAATTAGGCGGGGGAACTGGAGGATTGAGTGTTCGATTTTTGGATTATTACAAGTGCAATTGTACAATAATAGATAATTCTTGCGAAGCCAAAAAGTTTTTTGACAAGAGCTTTGCCAACAAAAAATTACAGTATAAACGAATGGATGCCTTTCGCTTAAAAGAAAAAAACAAGTATGACTTGGTTTTTTCCGATGGATTAATCGAACATTTTGAAGGCAAAACCCAAGAAAAACTCATTCAAGTACACAAAAATAGCGCCAAAAAAAACGGTTTTGTTATTCTAGTAGTGCCGCGAAAATCCAAGCGCTATAAAGTAATAACCAAGACCATGAAAGCACTTCGATTATGGAATCTTGGATTCGAAAAACCCTATTCTTTACAAGATTTGAAAATATTGTGCAAAGAAAACGGTTTGAAAGTGATTAAATCAGCTCGCGGTTTTTGGGAAATTGGCGTGCTTTGTTCTAAAAAATAGCTTAGCGAACATCCTCGTAATGGTCTCTTCCCCTTCCTGTTTTGTGAAACTTGTATCCGTTTGTTAAGTGAAACCAAACGTATTTGGAATAACCCCATTCTTTGATTCTACGCGCAGAAACAGTCATGGTTACTTTTGAATCGTACACGAGTTTGCCGGCCTTTTGAGCTCGTTTTGCCAGTTCCAAGTCCTCGCACGTTACCATGCTAGTATCAAACCCCCCGATTTGGTTGAAAACTTTTTTGGGCAAGGCAATATTAGAACCAATTGGAGAAAAGTTTCCAATCCAATGAAAAAACTGCAGCATTATTTTCATGGCAATTTTATCCAATACCATTTCCCATTTTGGAACGTCATGCACAAAAACAGGACCGTATACAAAAGAGGCTTTGGGATTTTTTTCAAAAGCATTCCAAATAGACTGTACCCAATTATTAGGGGCTTGGCTGTCAGCATCTGTAAAAGCAATTATTTTTCCAGTGGCTGCCTTAGCACCGCTTTGTCGTTCAACAGAAATCCTTCGAACCTTTTCCAATACTACTTTGTCAACAAATGACTTGGCGATTTCCACTGTTTTGTCTTTTGAATAGCCATCGGCCAGAATAATTTCAATGGTTCCTTCAAACTGTTGTTTGCGAAGGAATTCTAGAGTTGTTTTAATGCGTTTTTCCTCGTTCAAAGCAGGAATTACGATTGAAACATCCGGTGCCATGCAAAATGCCTCTAACAATAGCAACCCAGAAAACCATTGTTAAACATTTGGGTTCAACAAAAAAAAAGAAAAAATGGTTTTGTTTTAGGCTGCTGCTCGCTTTCGCAGATAACGCTTTTTTCTGCTTTTTCGGCGCATTTTCTTTTTTTTCCATTTCCATCTCTGGCGCGCCTTTGTCTTTTTGAATCTGCTGGTATCGTTGCTTCTTCTACCCAAAAAAAATCATCCTCTAGTATTCTATAAGAAACTGGTTTAGAGAATGGTTTTAAAACAAGCACCCTAAAAAAGGGCTAAAAGAATAAATACTCGGATTTCGTTCTAGAATACGCATGCGCAAATGGCTCAAAACCCTATTAGTTGCGGATTCTTTTGCAGCGCTCGCCAGCGGCATGCTGCTGCCCATTTACGCGATTTTTGTAGGGCAAATCGGCGGAGACTTATTAGATGCCAGTTCTTCGTGGGCAGTTTTTGCGATAATCGCGGGTATTTTGATTTATGTAATGGGGCGATGGGAAGACAAACACAAGCACTATGCGCGTTTAATGTTTTCTGGTTATTTGCTTCGAGCACTGGCTTTTTTAGGGTATTTTTTTGTCAGCAACACCACGGAACTATTTTTGGTTCAGATCATTTTAGGAATTAGTGCTGCAGTGCTAACCCCTTCTTACGATGCATTATACTCGAGTTATTTAGACAAAGGAAAATACGCTACCGAGTGGGGTGCCTGGGAAGGCATGACACTAGTAGTAGAAGGCATTGCAGCCTTGATGGGAGGTGCAATCGTATTCTATTTTGGTTTTTCCGTTTTATTTCTTATCATGTTCTTAACGGGGTTACTGGGCGCTTTGATTTCAATACGATTAATGTCCAAAAAAGCCAAAAAAGCAACTTCTCCTAATCTCTATTGAAACGATCCAAAAAAAGCCACAGCAATAACTTGTAAGTAAGTAACGCAGCGTTAACTTCGGTTAGAGTAGAAATTGTTTGAAGCGGATTATATTCTTCCACGTTCATTTTTAATTGGGGGGCCACCTCTACCACATCAAAACCCAATACTTGAATCTTTTTCTCTTTGAAATGCCTGAATAAGCGGAATAAAAAGTCTTGGGCAGAAGCCAAATCCAGTCCAAAAGGCAACGGCGTTCCCACTCCCGGAAAAAAAACAGGGTCAAAACCATCCACATCAATCGTCAAATACACAAAAGGGGTTTTTACTTGGTTTAAAATTCGATCAACCGCTTCCAAAGAAAAAACCCCGTTCCACAAAAAGTTCTCCAATTCCAAAAAAGAATGGCGCACAGGATAATAGGCAAGTGGCATGGTAGGACATGGAAAAATAGCAGAAGCCAATTTTTTCTCTTTTATTAGATTGATTTCTTCTCGGTATAACTGGTCTCGCACGCCAATTTGAATGATTGGAAAACCCAAGTCCAATGCATGCTTCATTACACTGCCATGACTGTGTTTTAAACCATTCAAGTTTTCTCTTAAATCAGGGTGCGCGTCCAATTGAATAATAGTTACTTTTTTTGGATTGAATTTTTTTGCAATAGCATTAAAGACCCCAATAGAAATGGAATGCTCTCCTCCCAAAGAAACCAATAGTTTTTTTTGTTCGAGCACTTTTAGAGTAACTTCTTGTACGTCTTGAATCATTTCCTCGGAAAAAGAGTCTATTTTTTGGATACTCCAATTTTGAATCTTTCCATTTTGAATTGTTTTAGGATATTCCAATAAACCCAAAAAATGAGTCTTGACTTTTTCTTGAAAGTCAATTCCGAAAAGAGGGTCTTCCCAGTCTAATGGATCAAAAGCAGCCATAATCGCTTCCGGTCCAAACCAGGTTCCCTTGGCATAATAAGTAGTTGCATCAAACGCAACCCCCAATACGCACACATCTGATTCTTCAATAGAAGGATTTTTGAAATCATTCAAAACAGTATCTGGAAGCCTAGCAGTCTTTAGTTTTTCTTCAATGCTCATTCAAATAGCGTAAGGACATAGTACATAAAAAACAGTAATAATAGTCTAACGATTTTCTGCCTTATTCCGGATGAATACAACTTTGATTGGATTGTTCACAAACCGAACTGGCAGCTGAAAAAATCGAGCTTGCGCAATCCGTTTCGGTGTCACAATGCCAGCACAAGTCAACACCACACAAATTATCACTATACCCCTGGGCATTACTAGAATAGATTTCAATGTTTCGCACAAAAACCCCTGCACCATCATCACCACTAAAAGTAGTGTTTGAAATACTGACTCCTTCCGGTTGGTCTAAAATACCAGCAGGATCACCCAATAAAATCCCCTTATCAAAATCAGCGCTTCCTGCTACAGAATCAACAGCAATTATACTATTCCAAAGGCTTGACGTCCCAGAACCACTACCACTACTCTTAATCCAAATACCATAATCCGGTGCAGTACCGCTTGTAGGGCGCTCGATTGTAATGGAATTGTTAAGCATAAAAAGCTTTTCTCCTTCTAACAAGAAAATTCCCGCATTTGGACTAGCGGTTCCTTCCGCACCCGCTTGAAATAGAATATTGTTGTTAGAGATTGAACCGGACCGAATAGTTGAAGTAGCAGTATCAAAGAAAATACCATAATCCGAGCCAGAGCCATTATTAGTATGAATAATCGTATTTCCGGTAATTCCCATACTAAAAGGGCCACTCACATTACTAATACTAATTCCATTATTAATGCTACTCCCAGTAACTCTAATTGTATTATCATGAATCCCAATATTTTTACCAGACGAACTCGTAGAGGATTGATCAATAAACACACCGGTTTTTTTCACATCAAAATGAGAATTATCCACTTGAACCTGTCTGGTTTCAATAAAACTAGCGCCAATACTACTAATGCGACTGGAAACCACTGAAATATTATCCAAGTAAATGCCATCCAACACCGTGCCAGGCTCGTTTACTTCTATGCCTGTTAAAAGAGCAGCACCACCATCAATAACACAATTTTGTAATCGAATATATTTTGTGTTTGGCCCGTCAATTTTAATTCCAGTAGCAGGAGCAACCGTAGGACTAATCGAATAGGGTGCCGGTGCACCCGACGGCATGCAATCCAAATACGTGGAAGTAGTGGTTGGACCAGACAAAGCAATTTGAATGACTGGACTAGCACTACTCACCAAATCAAAATCCAAATAATAACGCGCGCCCGGTTGGTCTAATACAATTGTGCTGGATTGTGGACCAGTTCCACCCAATAATTGGCTTAAATAAATCGCGCCCTCTTGAACCACTTGAACGGTTTTAGAACAATAAACCGGTGTTTCACCATCAGGAACGTTCACTGTGACATCAAAAATTCCCGCGTCAAAATAACCATTACACGTAGCCGAACCCGTACACGTTCCATCTGGAGCCGGATCACACGTTGGAAAACTTCCATAATCATAGGCTGGAGGACACGAAACATCAATAGTAGCAGGAACCGGAGTGTTTGTAAAACCGGCAAACGAAAGATTTTGGACTGTTGTTGAATGTTCACTTGGCGTTTCAATAAAATCATCCGATAAATTAAAAGAACAGCTCGGGTCTCCTGCTGCCAGCACCTCTACACTACCCGCATCACACGCAGTGATTGGACTTTGCAATTGTACGGTTACAGGATATGTTTGACCCCCAATTCCTAGTGGATAGGTGCATTTTAAATCGCCACTACAATACCCAGTACTACACAACAAAATAGTACCACTGGGTGTTCCAGCACCACAACCCAAACTAGCAGTCACATAAGTTGCCGGATAAAAACCACTGTACACCGCACTAATATCTATCACCCCCCCTTCTGCAATGGGAGATTCCGATATGATTACGGAACAACTTTGAGAGGGTATTTCTTGAACCGTTAGATTCGTTAGCGCAGTACATGCAATCGGGGTTCCACTATCGCGCAAGCTCACACTAATGGGATAATCAATTGAACCAGAAACCGGGTCGGTATAAGGACCACATTGAAGATTATGGCATTGTCCTGCAGGGGGCGGATCACACACAAATCCTTGCCAACCAATCTCTGATGAACCGGCACTATCACCGCATGACACGTCTCCGGGAAGGTGTAAGGTAGCGGCTCCACTAAAACCAGTAAAACTAAGCGTAATTTCCGCACTGTCATTTTCAAAAATCGGGTTTGGTTCTAAGGATAAAATTTCACATTCAGGAATTTCCACTATTTCTTTTACCTCTAACGTATTTTCACAAGCAGCCATAATTGGAGTTGAGGAACCATCAGGATAATACCATACTCCTGCTTGAACCAAATAATCACCGGCAGGCGAACAGTTTTCACAAATTCCAGTGCACGCACCATTCGCACAAGTCATAATGCGACTGTAACTTCTATCTCCGCATAGAAGATAACCGCTTACTGATTCTTCCATTTCAAAATAGGGAACTGTTACATCAATAGTATCCCCTAGCCAAATAGAACTTTTGCTTAATAGAACCGTACAAGCCGCACCAAACTTGGCAAAACAAGCACTATCCGAGAGTTCTACTCCGCAAGGATACTGGTTTTCTCCAACGTTTACAATCTTTTCCGAACAAGAATCCGCACCAAACTTAGCGCATTCTGCATTTGCCAGGCTTTTTTCTGCAGTGCTCGTGGTTTGAGGAGCCGCACTAAAAGCTACGGTTAGTACAATGGCTGCCACGAGAATTCCGGCACCAATTATTAGCACGTATTCAAGACTTCCTTGTCCCCTAGAAGGCATGCTAAAAAAACGTGGTTTTTATTTAAATAGGTGCCCTTATAGAGCCATAAGTTATTTATAGAAAGAACAAATTATGGATAGTACTGGCGGTCGATAATGGATTTTATGAAAAAAATAGTCGCGGTCGTCGTACTAGTACTGGTTATCACTATTTTTGGGATTGCATTCCAACTCTCTGGAGAACCAGGGGTTAGCACAGTGGACAATGAGAATACTGAAATCACTGGAACTGGTTTTTTGCCATTAGTGGGAAATCCAGTCGCGATTTTTTTTGGCGTAATTGGAATCTTTGTGATTCTTTTATTATTTGTGGGAAAATTGTGGATTTGAGGGGCGCTAATGAAAGAAAAATTTGATTTTGAATGCCTAGAATGCGGAAACAAATGGAACAGTAAAAACACGGATAAGGAAGACAAGAGTTTCGCAAAAGAAAACTGCAAAAAATGCGGTACTCCAACCCTTAGACGACTAGAAGAATTCGAAGAAGAAATGGAAGAAACCACGGACCAAGCATAATCCACCAAACAAGTAGTTGATTGGCTTCGCAGAAATAGTGATAATATGGGATATGAACAGTTATCTTCAAAAGAAAAAAAAAAGAATTATCCCAACAATTTATTCGGGCACAGTTTTTTGGATCTGAAACTTTTGTTAAAAAAAAGCGGGCCCCCTACTGAGAGAACATCAAATAGTACAACGCCCAAAAGGCATCGATTGTTTTTAGTGAAAGTATTATGCAGAAAGTAGTGTAAAGTGGTTCGTCTTTTATCTATAAAGCAGCAGATTTTTCTTTGTTCTGCTTATTCTTCTAATAGGGTTAGCCGTTATGCCATACAAGGTTTTTTTTACTCATACTTTTGAAAAAAAGCTGGCAAAATCTGAAAAATCGTTTCAAATTCGGGTAGACAAAATTTTAGACCGGTTAATGGAAAACCCTTTTACGGGAAAACCGCTTGACGTTCCTTGGTTTCGCGAGAAAAAGCTTGGAAAACAACGAATATATTTTTTAGTGTATGAAGAGCTGAAAAGTGTCTATTTGGTTAATTTGAGTGAGAAAAAAGACCAACAAGCAATCATCAATTCAATCCGGCTATTATTAGATATTTACAAAAAAGAAATAAAAGAACTATTAAAAAAGAAAATTTAGCGAACTTGTTTTACGCTGCCAGTTTTAATATCTGCCAAGCTTTGAACAAGCTCTTTCAAGAATTCATTATCTACTTTGGCTTGGCGTTTCAAGCGAACATACTCGTTCTTTGGAATAGTTACGGTCTCTTCCATACTAATACCCTCTTTGACATCTAATTTAAACCTTTGCTCGGATGAGCCAAAAAAAGGTCAAAACAAGCACTAATTTTTTATCCCCACAAGAAAACAAACCAACCGATTTTGTGGGGATAAATAACCACTCTGCCAAAACCAATTTTTTCCCAGCTTTTTTTCCGCAGGAAAAAAAGCTGTGCCCCTACTGGGATAACACCAAATAGTACAACGCCCAAAAGGCATCGATTGTTTTTATAGTGAAAGTATTATGCATAAAGTTATATTTACAGTTTTCGTATGAGAGTTTGGTTAATACTGCTAATTTTTAAGGCGTTAGTGAACAAAAATTGCCATGAGTACCTTTTCTGAAGCCATGAAAATGCCCGTATTCAAATGTATTCATCAAATTCTATTCCATCTTCATACTGTTCGTCTATTCGTTCTAATTGTTGTGCTTTGCCGTTAAAAAATGGGCAAATAACTGAAAATTTGCATTCTCCCACTATTTTACAGTTTTTTGAATTTGGCGTAAAATCTTTCGCTTTTATTTTTGTAATTATGTTTTGAAAGTTTAAAGTCATTGGTTCATTTAAGTTAAACTCAATTTTGCTGGAGGAACCAAAAAAATAAAGTATTCCTTTTTTTATAGCGGCGTCCTTTAAAGCCATTGCGTATTCCATTAGTTGTCTTTTTGCTTTATCTTCAGAATATTTATTATGTTTTCCCGATTTGAATTCACAAATAATTTTTTCATTAGTAGATATCTCCAATACCAAATCAATTTTGCCTCTAAAAATGCCACCGGGCACTGGAACTTCGAATGGTTTTTCAGGAATTATTTTATAATTATTTAACTCTTTTTCAAAATCCCTTAAATAATTTTCTAATAATTTTTTAAAGCGATTTGGATTAAAATTTGAATATTTGGGTAATTTTTCTTCAATAAGTTTTCCTAACCCCACCCCCTTTTTTTTTGCTATTCTTAAATTCAAATGGTAAAGAAGATTATGTAATGTTGAACCATATGTCAGTTGAAACGACCTTGGAACCGCAAATTCATTATAGTGTCTCAATTTATAGGAATACGGACAGTTTAAATATTCTTCAATTTTATAATAGGTTAATTCAATTAAGCTTTTTTTGTGTTTATTTGGTCTAATTAGTAGTTTTTTATCTTCTTCAAAAAAAGTTGTTAAATTTGCAGCTTCATTACTTTCGACGTAAACTAAATCATTAAAAGCTAAAATTTTTGTTATCTCTTTTACCAATTTCGAATAAGAAAATACCAGCTCATCTTTTGCTCTTGTAATTGCAACGTATTTGGCTCTATTAAAATCCTCTGCGGAATTGTAATCAGGAAATAATTCTTTAAGTTCATCTTGGCTATTGTAAGGAGTAAAATTGTCTTCTAAACGGGGAATAATAACTATTGGAAACTCCAGCCCTTTAGAACGATGAAAAGTCATTATTTTAACAGAATTTTCAATACAGCCTATTGGCGACTCAATATCTAAAAACGCTTTTTCTGTTTTTATTATGTACTTATAAAACTCTTCTGACGAAGTTCCAAAAGTCGCAATATGGGAGGATATTAATTTTGAAAATTTTGCCAAATTTGAAATAATCTTCTCATCATTTTCCTTAATTTTTGATTTCAAAAATTTTGATGCTGAAATTATTTCATAAAACGCCTTTAGGGGGTTTCTAACTTTTTGAACGACAATTACAGGGATACTCAAACCCAAAAAGTCATTTTTAATATTGCCTGTTTCTTCAAAATCCTTTAACACTTTCAAAATTTCTTTCATATAATCAAGTTCAAATAATCCCCCATCCCCTATAACCTCAAACGGAACTTTCTGTTTCTCAAATTCGGGAATAAGTTTTCCAGCGTATCTTTTCACACTTTTTAATAGTATTCCCACATTTGAATAATTAGAGATTATTCCAGTTTTATATAAATCTTTAATATATTTTACTAGATTTGAAATTTCTTTTTCCCTAGATGAAAATTGTTTTACTTTTATCTTTGTTCCTGTACTAGTCTTCTCGCCATCAAGCGAGTCATAATTTCCAATAATTCTTTCATTTTCATTAAGACATAAAAATTTATTTGAAAAATCGATTATTTGTTTTGTTGATCGATAATTTTTTCTTAAGAAATATGTTTTTGAGTTTTTGAATGAATCGCAAAAGCGATCAAAAATTGTTAAATCACTCCCCCTAAATCCATAAATGCTTTGGTTTCTATCGCCAACTACCCAAAGTTTAGTCTTTTCACCTAAAAATAACTTCAAAAGTTTTTCCTGAACCCGATTAATATCCTGGTATTCATCTATAAGGATATATTCAAATTTATTTTTTGAGAACTTTCTCAGTTCCGGATTTAATTTAATTTCCTTGATAACTGTATTAATCAAATCCCCAAAATCAAAATATTCATTTTCAGATAGTAGCTCACAATATTTAATATATGGTTCTTTTAATGGAAAATCCTTTTGTTTGATTTCATCAATAGAAAAATTATCTTTTAACCGTCCAAAATAATTTGTTAATTTTGAAATAGATAGCTTAGTGCCGTTTTCTTTAATTTTTTTCGAAAATTTTACTAAAAACAAATGTTGGTCATATTCGTCTAATGTTTTGTATCCCTTATAATTCGCAAAGTAACGATAATTTTCACGAATAAATACTGAACAAAAACGATGAAAAGTGGAAACATAAAATTT
>JAHJAQ010000044.1 GCA_018813975.1 Microcaldota archaeon | reverse complement strand
GGGCTTTTTAAAATTAGAACGCGTAAAAAAAGAAAAAGTATGGGGCCTTTTTGGAAACGATTTCGATTATAAGATTCACATCCTACAAAAAGAAGATACTAAAAAAAAGCTGGCATTACACCAAATAGAAATTTTACAATTTATTGTACAACGTGCCAAAACCGATTCAAAAATTGGGTCCAACAGTATTTTGTTCGGAGAAATCGAATCCTATGCTAAAAAAAACCGTTCAAGCTTTCGAGTATTTTTTGAATCCTGGCAAGATCAAACCAAAGAAGAACTCAAAAAACTTCAGTTATTTGAACGCGACAGTAAGGGATTGTGGATATTGAGCATTGGAACTATTTCTTTTATTGGAATTATGATACTACTTGTTTCTTTGTCCTTTGACTTTTTACCTTTTGTTCTGATTTGGGCCTTTTTACTCTTTATCCCAATTTCATTGCGCATTACCACCAAGCGAACTCCAAAAGGCGTTTTGCACTATAAAAAATGGAAAAACCTTAAAAAATATTTGAAAGACTTTACCCTAGTCAAAGAACACTCGCCAGACGGTATTATGCTGTGGGAAAAATTTTTAGTATACGCCACTACTTTTGGCATTGCGGACAAAGTAACCAAATACATGAACGAGCTGGTTCCACCAAAAGAATTTGCACACAGCGCGATCTTTTATGGAACCGTTAGCGCTAGCCAGTACGCTGGTTTTGGTCAAAGCTTTGCCGCTTTTTCCAGTAGCTTTGCGACTTCCACTGGAACCGGTGGAAGCGGTGGCTTTGGCGGCGGTGGAGGCGGTGGAGGCGGTGGCGGCGCTGGATAAGCCAAAACCCCTTCAAAAAAAAACTGTCCTTTTAATGCTTTTAGACCAATTATTCAATCTATACGTGATATTATGGGATTAGGAGAACAGCTTCGAGAAGCCATGGAAAAGCTTCGAAGAGCTACTTTTACGGACAAAACAGCCATTAAAGAAGCTGTTAAACAAATGCAACGCGCACTGATCAGTGCCGATGTAGACATTAAACTCGTTCTTGAAATCAGCAAAACCATTGAAAAAGCGGCTTTTGCTTCCCTGCCTCCGGGACTGAATCGAAGAGAACACGTTCTCAAAGAAACCCATGATGCACTAGCCGAATTATTGGGTGGAAAAAGCAATCCACCACCAGAAAATCCCAAACGCATTTTATTAGTGGGATTGTTTGGCTCGGGAAAAACAACAACTTGCGGAAAAATTGCCAAGTATTATGCCAAGCGTGGCAAAAAAGTTGGAATCATTGCGGGCGATACCTTCCGACCGGCCGCGTTAGAACAACTACAACAAATTGGTGAAAAAATTGACGTTCCGATTCTTGGAAATAAAAAAGAAAAAAACGCGCAAAAAATAGTAAAAGAAAGTTTAAAACAAGCCAAAGAATTTGATTTGCTGGTGTGCGATTCTGCCGGAAGAGACGCGTTGGATACAGAATTGCAAAAAGAAATCAAACACATGCACAACGAATTCGAGCCCGAGCACACGTGGCTGGTGTTAGGCGCGGACATGGGACAATTGGCCAGCAAACAAAGCAAAGCATTTCACGAGTTGCTAGGGGTTAACGGTGTTATTATTACGCGATTGGATGGAAGCGCCAAAGGAGGAGGGGCACTAGCGGCCTGTCATCAAACCAAAAGCCCAGTTTTTTTTGTGGGAACCGGAGAAAACCCAACTGACTTACAATCGTTTGATGCTACACGTTATTTAAGCAGAATTATGGGATACGGCGACTTGCAATCCTTATTAGAAAAAGCACAAGAAGCCAGTTTGGAAAGTGAAATTGACTTGCAAGCACTTGCCAAAGGCCAATTCACGTTTGAAACATTTTACCAACAATTAGAAGCCACGAAAAAAATGGGTCCATTGGATAAAGTAATGGATCTAATGGGATTGAAACAACAACTTCCCAAAGAACTAATGGAAGTGGGCCAAGAAAAACTGGATAAATTCAAGTTTATGATGGATTCTATGAGTCAAAAAGAAAAACAAAACCCCGAACTATTAAACAATTCCAGGATTTCTCGAATTGCAAAAGGATCCGGCACCACGCAAGAAGAAGTAAGGAGTATGTTAAAACAATTTAAGCACATGCAAAAAGCATTCAAAAAACTCAAGAAAATTGATGAAACCGATTTACAAGACGGAAAAGGAATGGAAAAACTACAAAAACTGTTTGCAAAGAAAAAGAAATTCAAAATTCGATAAACAAAAAAAGCAGTTTTATTTCGGGTCAAAACAGCTCTTTTAAACTCAATCTTTAATAGTGTTAGCATGGAGTTATTGCTTTTAAAACAATGTATTCTAATTGCGGCAACTGGCATTGCCCTGGTT
>JAHJAQ010000043.1 GCA_018813975.1 Microcaldota archaeon | reverse complement strand
TGTGCATGCACGGGCCCGCAACAAAATAAGAAAACAAAAAAGTACCGCGTGCAGCGAATTGAAACCGCACGCCAAAAGAGTTTCCACTATAGTGAGTATTGTAAAAAGAAACCCTAAACCTGAAGTGATTCAAGAATTAATCAATGAAAGCCTTTTACTCCGTCGTTCCTTGGTAGCCGCAATACAATTTTCCCAGGGAAAAAAAAAAGATGCTAAAAGCACAGCCATATTGAAAAAAAAGCTGAAAGAAAATAATCAATTATTGAAAACCGCACGCAAGTTGCTTCATATGGTAGAATTGAAAGAACGATCCCATAAGTATCCTAAGAATTAATGATTTTTACCAAGGATTAGGATTCTGGTTCGATTTCTTCTGGGCGAATAGGAGAATCAGTTTCTTCTTCGAGTGGTTTTGGAAAAGTGGTTTCTAGAGATTTGATTTCACTATCGCTTGTTTGAACTACGGTTCCATTAAAGGCTTGGTTTTTAATCGCACTTTCAAAGTTTTCCAAGGTAGTGCCATTCACAAAAATAGCGGGAATCTTAGAACGTTTTAGAATAAGAGCCGCGGGTACATCAATAGCCGAATGTTGACCGGGCTTGGCTTCAGTCGCAGTAGCAATTTGAAACAATTTTTCAAATGATAATTCGCGAAACAATTTAGCACGCTTGCTTACAGCCGGATCCGCACTGTACACGCCGTCCACATTAGAAAGGTTTACAAAAGTACCATTTAATTTTTCCGCTAACAAGGCCCCTACACAATCCGTGGTACAGCCCGGCAACATGCCACCCAAAATTGGAACCTTTCCTTGTTCTAGGATCCCCTCCACCTTTTCAAATCGCGTTACCACATGAGAAAAAGAATTGGAAATGGCTTGTACAAACAAAAAAGCATTGGCTCTTGTGACAGCAATTCCCAGTTCATCCAAGGCAAATTGATTGGCACCAATCTTTTCACCGGTTTCCAAGTAAGAACGACAAATGCTCCCCCCACCCACTACCAAAGCGATTTTATAGCCCTCTGACACTAAAGTATTAATAGAAGCGGCAATGCGCTGAATGGCTTCTACATTCAAGGATTGCTCTTGCATAATCAAAGAACCACCAATTGAAACCACAAAAACCTCGGATCGAGGCTTGGTGGAAGCAGAATCGGATTGGGTTTCTTCCATGGCACGTTCAAAAAAATCTGGAAACAATTCATTTCACCTTACAATAGACTAGCCTGGTTTTTTTTTGCAATAATAATTTATTTTTAGAAGTTTAAAAGCATTATGGATATACCAAAAAAAAGGGATACTATGAAAAAACAATTGGATTCGATTAGCACGGCCGAAGAAACGGTTTTCAAAAAAAAGCTACAAAAAATGCTGAAATTCAAGGGAAGAGGAACAGAATTAATTAGTTTATACCTTCCGGAAAAAGTCGATCGCGGTTCTGTCATGGGACAGTTAACAGAGGAAACCGGCCAAAGCAGCAATATTAAATCCCCCAGTACTCGAAAAAATGTGCAGGGAGCTTTGCGAAAACTCTCTGGCTTCCTAAAAAGCATTGATTTTAAAATCCCTCCAAAAGGACTCGTGGTTTTTGCCGGTAATGTTTCTGAAGTAGAAGGAAAAAGCGATATCAAATTGTTCACGATGCACCCATTGCGTGATTTGAAAACCAAATTGTATTGGTGTGATTCCAGCTTTCATTTAGCACCATTAGAAGAAATGATAAAACCCACAGACATTTACGCGTTATTGGTATTGGATAAGCGCGAAGCAACCCTCGCAGTATTGCACGGCAAAAAATATGATATTGTAGGCCACTTTACAAGCGCGGTAGCTGGAAAAACGCGTGCTGGTGGTCAGAGCGCAGTTCGATTTGAACATTTGCGCGAAGAAGCCGCCAAAGACTTTTTTAGAAGAGTATCTGAAAAAGTAAATCGCTTACTCGTGGATTATGACAAAAAACTCAAAGGCGTTATTTTGGGCGGGCCAGGCATTACCAAAAACGATTTTTTAAAACAAGGCACTTTGGATTATCGTTTGAAAGACAAGCTATTGGGAATCCTAGACATTTCTTACACAGATGAAAGTGGTATTCGAGAACTCATGCAACGATCAGAGGAAATTTTAAAAGATACTGCGGTTACACGAGAACGCCAAATCGTGAATCGTTTTCTGGAAAAAGCCGTAAGAGACGGTTTAGCGGCCTATGGCCAAGAACAAGTGGAAAGCGCTCTTGCCATGGGAAAGGTAAACGAGG
>JAHJAQ010000042.1 GCA_018813975.1 Microcaldota archaeon | reverse complement strand
TTTTCCGCTGTTTTAGCACTTTTAGACTCTTTGCTCAATAGTATCACCACCACAAAAATGAGTGTTATAGGCTAAAATTTGATAGATAAATAGTGTTGCGTTCAGATTATAAAGCATTCTATGCCCAATGCTGGCCCCTATATATAGTATTATATGGGGCGTGGGGTTCTAAGAGCACAAATTAGGGGTGCTTAATAGCTCGTAGCGCGAATGCTCAAAATCGCCTTCCAAGGCCCCTAATAACCAGGCGCGATCCCAAAAGAATTCAAGGGATTGGTTGTCTTGGCTTACAAACTGACAGATTTTTCCTTGTTTAACTCCTTCCACTATTTCTTGTAGGGAAGCAACTGTTGTTCCTTGGGTTTCTGTAAAATCCAATAACAAGGGTTCAAATGCTTCTTCGCTTAAAATGCTTTCATTCGGAGAAACCCATTGGGCGCCTGTGTTTTCACATCGCGTTATCAAATGAATGTTTTTAGAGACTGGTCGGTATAATACACTTTCAAAGAAAACCGCTTGGTTTTCTTCTACATCACTCCAATAAAAGCCGCGTGCATTTTCATGGTATTCTGCACATGATCCTTCTTTGGGGCTTTCATCTCCGCGCTGGAAATACAAGGGCAAATCATGGAATCCATGGCACGTGGAAGAAAGGTTTTTGCTTCCAATTCCGGTCCAAGCGCTCGCAGATTTTCCACTTGGAATAACAACATCGTCCTCTGCTTCTTTTAGGGTATAATAGGCTTCGGCAATTCCATTTCTTTCCTGGGTTTTCAGTGCTACTGGTGTGGCTGTTACCGGTGCAAATTTAATTGCAGAACTGGTTTGGTTTAGCGAAAACAATTTGCCGCGCTGGGATAATTCATTGGTTTCACTAAACTCGGATAATGCACTTGTATTAATCGCGCTAGGATTGCTTGGACTTACAAACGTGCTAAAGTTTGGATTCAATTTAAAAGAATCTCCATCAAACAAAGTACCATATCCTTATCGGTTTGGAGTGGTTTCTCCTAATCGAACGGTTTCTCCAATGCGTGCATCAATCGGCAAGAAATACAATGGGTTTTGAGGAATGGGGTCGGCAATTTTTTCTTCGAAGTTAACTGTAATCGTTGCAATGGGTTGTGTTCCTTCCAAGAAAAAGCCTTCACTGCCCTGCCAATTCGTTTGCAAGTGTACAGAATAATGGCCTGGTTCACTAATGTATAAGGGATTACTTGGATTGGTTTTGTTGTTAAACAAAAGAAAGGAAGTGTCTTGTAAATAATAGGTCCAAGTGTCTTTGAACCATGATTTCGTGGAAAAACCAACAATGTTCATCATATAATGGTCAAAGTCTAGTAAAAAGTCTTCACTAAAACCATCTTGCATGAGTAATACTTCAAAATCTTTTAGGGCCGTAGCTTCGTCTTCTTGGCCAAGGGCATACAATTCTCTCATTTCTTCCAATCGATCAAACAAGGCAATCGCGAATTGAGTGGAATCACAATAGGTGGGCACGGGGTGGTCTGGACTGCAAAAATCGAGTTTATAGCCTTGGTTTCCCCAACTCCAATCGTATTTTACTTTTGGTGCTATTGCTATACCGGTTTCACCGCGAATAGTCCGGTCTTCTGAAACACAATGTCCAGAATACCCTGCATTTAGTTTTAGAATCGCAAAATCGGTTTTTTCGGTTTCGCTATCTCCCTTAGTAGGATCTATTTTGTCTTGTAGTTTAATGCGAGCATAATTAAGGGGACCGAACAAATTATTGTTGCCAATGTAAAAGCGAATCAGTCCTTCTTTGTCTTCTTCTGCTGTGGGTTCTTGGAATAAAGAAAAAGCACTAACTGAATCGGGCTGGACACTACAACCAAAACAATACAATCCGGTTTGTTCTGGGTGATCTGTATCATGCTGCAAGATTTGGGGAAATTCATCAGCAGTATCAAATCGAAACTTAAACCAAATATTATACCATAACGCCCATTCCGGGTCCACAGAAACATTAAACAAATATTTTAGGGGATATTCTGTTTTTTTTAGGACTGGAAGACACGCTGGTGTGGAAAGAGAAGTATCGCATAATTTATGGGATTCGTTTTGAAAATCATCACAATACAATCCCATCATTGTGTCGGGGTTTGGGATATAGGGAACAACTTCTGTTCCACAATCGATTTCGTTTGGAGACCAGCACTTGTTCTGGTTTTCATGGTTCGCGCACCTCTCATCAATATCATTGCACTTCCATCCGATTAAGGGATCTGGCCAATCACATACTGGTTCGTGCTGTAAACAGCTTTGGGGCACTAGTTGTTGACCGCACGCTACTGTGCTTGGATCAATGTCACATTCTGGTGGACAAACACACGAAAAAGTACTCGCATCACAAACTCCAATAAAACAGTGCGCGTCTGTTGTACATTCTACACAAGTTTGAGTGCTTTGGTTACAAGCGGGTGTTGGTGCACTACAATGCGTGTTGTCCAAACATTTCACGCAGTTACCACTCACGGTATCACAGTATTGATTGGTAGGGCAACCCGTATCCTTACAGTTTGCACTTCGAACAAAGCGTTCTCCTTCAAAAACCTCGGAATAAGTGTTTATCGTGGGATAAATATCCCAGGGGTTTTTCCAGCATTCGGTCACGTTTTTGGTAGCCTTATACAAAAATTTGACTTGGCTGCCAATGGTTCTAATGGTAAACAAGTTAAACGAAACGGTTTCATGGTGTTTTTGATAACCAAAAAGGGATAATCCTTCCCAACAGTTCGAATTTTCTTCTTTATAGTCTCCCGTATACCAAGAACTCGCTTCGATTTGCAACAGTTCGGTTGGTGTTCCTGCTTTTTTTTCAATGATATAATATGTTTTGTTGGTTTGCACGCCATTAGGTATGTCTGTTCGTGTAGTGTTCCAAGCCCAGTAATAACTTGATTGTGAAAGGGCATCAATAGGATTGGGTTGGACGTTTTCACAATAAGCAGGAATAAGAATGCAGGGCGGTAAGTCCGGGTCATAGGGCGGTTGTCCTTCTGTGCTTCCATCATATGCCCAGGCCAAGGGAATCAAAAATAATCCTATTATGACAATCAAGGTTATTTTTTTCATGGGAATTCCTCTACGATTCCAAATCCATCGTCATTAGGTGAAACGCGTGGTTGTACAATTAATTCAATAAAGGCAGCATAATTTGTTCCAAAAGGAGTGCCTGGTGTAGTTACATACGCGATAATGGGAACAAATCCTAGTGGCGCGTTTTCTGCGATTTCAACGTGAACAATTTTGCTTTGATTGGTGGAAAGCAAAAAGTTTCTAGGATCAAAACCAGTTCCGGAAAAATTAATTTCTTCCGTGCTAATCAAATTACCCAATAAGGGAGTATCTAAAGTATGAATGGAAACATCTGCATCTGCACAATCATTTGAAATAATTTTAATGTCGTGTGTTTGTCCTCGAATAGCGTGGTCAAACAACAAGTCAATCTCTGGAGTGCTTGGATTAGCATCTATTTGAATGCATTCAAAGTCAGGATAAAGATTGGGAATAGAAGTGCCCAATATTTGAATGCGTTTGGGAAAATAATTCCATGCAATGGCTTCTACAATCGCACATTCATTCGGTTCTAGAGAATACACGTCAAAAACTGCCTGGCCGTTTTCGTTCGTGGCTTGTTGGCTATAACTGGAATCGGTTACATCAAACACAAATTCTTCTAGGTCTGCACAACTTTTTTGAATGGTTACTTGGCCACCATGTTCACTGCCTGTTAGGGGGGAGCTTTCCAAGTGATCCGAAATCGTAATGGTTAAATCTAATGTAGTGGGATCAAAAGAATGGGTTATATCTAATTCTTGGTCTCCAATAATTTCAAAATGTAAACTGGTTTCATTCGAACCATCTTCGATAATGGGAGTAGTGCTAAGGGTTCCTTTTATTTCGGTTCCAGGACTGCTTTCAAGGGTTTCTAGTACCATGGGATTGGTTTCACCATATGCAAATCTTCCTGGTGGGATAATTTGATTGGAAAAACCATTTCCAGAAACAAGGGTGATTTCGTTTGGATCGCTTTCATACAAAAGGCTTGCTGCTGTAAAAAGAGTCTCTGTTAAATTGTACAAAACATATTGAATGTCGTATTGGTTATTTTGGGATAATTGAACGCGTGGGTTTTCCGTTACTTCTTGAAAATCATCTTGGCCACTAAGCGAATAATAATGTCGCCATACAATAGCATCACAATCAAACTGGCAAACGCTTTCGCCAATTACAAATCGTTCAAACAATAATTCTGAAAGCACTTCGCTGGGTGCTGTTACTTTGGATTGATAGTACAAAAAGATTTCCGTTCCGGCTATGGCATTTTCGTTCGTGTCAAAAGCAATGCGCACTTCAAAAGTGCCTTGTTCTAATTCAGTCCAAGCAATATTAACTTGTTTGGATGGTGCTTCCGATCCTACGATTGGATTGGGATTGGAAAAAGGATTGCTGGGATCTAGTGCTTGGGAAAAAATAATTGAATCCAGGTTTTCAGGAAAAGCAATCGCATTCATAATGGCCAGCGGATTTTCATCTACTAATAACAAGTCTCTTTTTCCAGCTTCTGCGTGTGCAATGGGGTCTTGGTACACGATATCCTCTGGTAATCCCATGGAAAAAACCGCCCAGTATCGTTTGTCGGCTTCCATGATTTGAGCGGGTGTACCATCCTCATCCAATAATTGGTTAAACGCCAAAAAGATTTCGCCTGGTTCCACGATATCTTTTGAAGCCAAAAAAATCGGGGGAAGTTCCGTGGTTTGACCGGCAATCGGGGTAAAACCAGTAGTAGAATGGGTTAAATAATCTGTTGCAGAAATCTCAAAGAAAACACTTTGGTCAATACTAATTTCTTGGGTTTCAAATTCTCCACTCGAACTGGTTTGACCGGTTTGCAAGGTTTGTTCGCCACTATCAATTAACACAAAAACCCGTACGCTAGCATTGGAAATGGCATCGTGCGACTCCAAGTCTTTAATGAACACTTTAAAATTTCCCGTATCCAAAATCAAGGTAACAGGAAATTCCACACGTTCACCTGCATGAATGGGCTTGGTTTCAGAGGTTCCCTCTGATTTAATCGCAAAAACAAAGTATTGGGCTGCGTTTCCATCAGCAGTATTCACATCAGGAATGCCAGAAAACAAGGCTTCTCCCTGGTCATTGGAAAGAAACGGGCCCAATAATGGGTTGGGATAATCCGTTCGGTACAAGTACACATGAGCATCCTCTACCAATGGTTCGGTTTCAGAGGAAACAATAGCAAGGGCTTCTCCATAATTTTTAGGATTGGTTGTAGTGTGTTCTAGTTCTACAATCTGGGGAGTAGAATCAGATGTTTCTTTGAGTGTAATATCCGGCAATAATTTCAAAAGATATCCCGATTTTGACAGTACCGCAGAAAAAACCTTGTTTCCATCCGAAACAACAACTTGTTCTATAATTCCATTGGCATCGGAAAACTTTTGATTCAAAAAAACATCTTCCTTGTAAATTTTTGCTTTTACTGAGGTAATGGGTTGTTGAGAATCAGCATCAATGATTTTTAAAAAGATTTTTTTATCGCCACTTGTGCTACCAATGTTTAGGGTAATCGAAGTAGTGTCATCGGCTTGTACATCAGCCGTACTAGTAGCGGTTCTGCCATCAGCTTGTACAAAAGCCGTTACTTCATACGATCCGGGTTCTAATTCAAAACTGGTTTTCCCCATTGAATTGGTTGGAGATTGTTGAACTGATGGTTCGGTGCTTGTTGAAATGGTTACAGTAGCACCTTGAACTGGTTGACTTGCCCCATCTATCACGGTTACATCTAAAAAACCAGTTGGACTTGCAATCGTGGGTTCTAAAAAAATGTTTTGGGGAGAAGTCAAAACAGGAACATTCGAAACAGCAAGGTAAGAGTGTTGGGTACTAACACTCGCGTACAATGTTCCGCACTCGGCTTCTTTGTCTACACTAACTTGGCCCGAAGAGGTTGTTTGGGTGTAAGGTGCTTGGCTACTGTCTTGACAACGATAGGAAACTGTTACAATTTGATTGTTTACAAGCAAACTTGTACTCTGGTTTTTAATATAAATTACAAATGTTCCTCCGAATTGAGCCGGGCCTTCAATTGAATTCAAGGTAATGAGTTTTATTTGGGCAGCATGCAATAAAACGCTTTCTTCAAACGATTCAAAACCAGTTTTGTCAATGGTAAGGTGTACTTGGGATTGTTCTTTTCCCAAATCAATGCGTGCTAATCCTCGATCATCCGTGGTTTCTGTTATGGAACTATCGGTTCCTTCTACTAAAAAGTGGACGGGCACGTCGCTTAATATATTTCCTTGATTATCCGCTAGTTTTATGGTAGCCAGTGTACTTCCGGGCGTTAAAAAATCGCCAAAGCCACCGCCAAGCCAAAAAAAGAGTCCAATAATCAACAAGACTACAATAAACAAAACCAAAATAAAGGATGGAAAGGCTCGATCAATCGGATCTATTGCCTTGTAAATAGGGATGTGCTCATCAACACGATCCAAAAAACCATAATATCTATCTTCTAAAGCATAATAAAATCGTTTGAATCCACTCGCGCTTTCTCTGACTGCCATTCCAAAAGCCTTTTCTTGTAGTTTGATTAAAACAATCCAATTATACTATATAATACTTAACGCTCTAAAATGGTTCGGTTACTAAAAGAGGAAAAAAACCTTTTTTTTGGTTTTTAAAGCGATTTTGGTTTTGTTTTTCCATTATTTTGGAATTTTTACGCCTTTTTTTTGGGCGGTTTCAATAGCTTTTTTATAGCCTGCATCAACGTGTCGTGCAATGCCACTTCCCGGATCCACGCTTAATACTCTTTCCAATCTTTTTTTTCTTTCTTTAGTGCCATCACACACAATAACCATGCCTGCATGCAAGGAATTTCCAATTCCTACGCCACCACCATTATGAAAGCTAACCCAAGAAGCACCATTACACGTGTTTAATGCAAAGTTTAACAAGGGCCAGTCTGCAATCGCATCAGATCCATCTTTCATGGCTTCTGTTTCTCGATAAGGAGAAGCAACACTACCACAGTCTAAGTGATCCCGGCCAATTACAATGGGTGCTTTTATTTCTCCTGATGCTACTCTATGGTTTATTTCAATGCCGGCCTTGGCTCGGTCTCCATATCCCAGCCAACAAACTCGAGTAGGCAGGCCAATAAAAGGAACTTTTTTTTCAGCGAGGGACAGCCAGCGATGTAATATTTTATCTTCTGGAACCAATTCAATCAATAGTTCATCAATTATTTTTATATCTTTTTTTTCGCCTGATAAGGCAGCCCATCTAAAAGGTCCTTTTCCCTCGCAAAACAAGGGGCGAATATAGGCAGGAACAAAACCAGGATACAAAAAACCTCCTTTTTCATTCCGAATTTTCAGGCCGGCTTTTTCTGCTTGTCCTCTTAAATTATTTCCATAGTCAAATGCAATACTTCCCTTTTCTTGTAAATCCAAAATTGCTTTTGTATGTAATTTTATAGATTCTAATGCTTTTTCTTTATAGATTGCAGGATTTTTTTCTCGTAATTCTTCTATTTCTCCTATTTT
>JAHJAQ010000041.1 GCA_018813975.1 Microcaldota archaeon | reverse complement strand
GTAATACCTTCAAACAAACACAATCCCAAATCATTGGTAGTACAGTCAAAATCCCAGTCTAGGTTTACCGTAGGGTCTTGCCAATCATCCCCATCATAATTGGTTGCTACGCGCACCAAGGCCCCTTCAATAGGCACTAATTGACCTTCACCATTCATGGCTTTTACAGTAGTCATAAATTCTTCCACGGGTTCTCCACCCAATGGAATAAATTCTAATACCAAACTGTTTTGGGGTTCCACTAAAAACACCAGGCTTTTTTGTGTAGAAGAATCTGAAACGCTTGGAACCGACAATGAATAATTCAAATGTCCCACGGTTCCCAAAGTAGTGGTGTTCGTGGAAAAATCGAATGGATTGTTCATTCCCCAATCAAACCGGCTTTGACCGGGCAATGTTTGGCCTGTAAAAGCAAGGGGGTCAGTAATACTCATAATTGGGTCTGGCGTGGTAATTTGTAATTCTGCATTCATAAAATCTTGGGTTGTGGTATTCCACAAGGCATAATAAATACTATATTCCGTGTTCTCGGATAATGCCATTGAATTTTCCGGTTCTATACTCGGACCGGTTGCGTCATTCAAGTGAAAGCTCCACAAGAAAGGATCACAAGTAGGATTGCATAACGGGCTTCCAATCGCTAATACTTGAGTGTGCGATTCGGTATTAAACAAGTATCCATTATGATACCCGCGTGCTTGAAAGTGCAATGGAACCGGTGTTCCCAAGGGCACAATATTCTTGATTTTAAAAGTAACCACAATGGTATGATCGCTTTGGGTTTCCAATCCCTCATATTTCATGTTTACTTGTCGCGCGGTTTTACTGCTTCCTTCTACCGGATTGGGGGAATCATACACCTCACTCAAATCGGTTTCACTCGAAAAAACAGGATAAAAGTTACTTACTTCTGCTCCAACAATACTGTCAATGTTTAGAATAAACACGTTTTGGTCTGTTCCGCTTGGATCAGTATCTGGTCCCATGCGATAGTGCATTTCAATGTCTTGCCAATTTTCTTCCATGGATAATTGTAAGCGAAAGATCGCGGAATAGGTTTTGCCTTGTTCCAGTATGGGAGGGTGAATCGGGTCTTGGGCATCAGCGCCTCGGATTTCCTCAAACACCAATTGAATTGAATTAACCGGCGTGGGTTCCGTGCAAATCCCGCTAACATCACACACCATGCCAATTGGACATTCTGTATGGTTGGGATACGTGCATTCTTTTCGACAACACTTGATGGGCTGTCCAAACTCATCCGATCCACAAGACGTACAAATAAAATCATCGTCTCCACAATCCAAATCAGTCGTACAACTATCCCCATTTGGATTATAACAGACCCAGGGTTCGGCAATCAAATCACATGCCACACCACAACAATCTGCTCCAGAACTACAACTTTCTCCAATAGGTTCTACACATTGATTGCTTTCACATTGGTTGCAGGAAACAGAACAAGGAATACTATCATCACAATAGTTTTCAGGTGCCAATTCACAAGTATTATCGGGTCCGCAATAATAACCTCCTAAGCTCACACAATCCGAGCTATCGGTGCATTCTAATTCACAAACCCCTTCGGCATTACAACTTTGGGGAAAACTACAATCCGTATCACTTGAACAAGAATCTCCCGGAAAGGTCATTAAGCGCGATAACTTGAATGTTTCTTCAATTACTTGGTCGCGATACGAAAAAACAAAGGGACTTGAAGAATAGCGTTTCCATCCGGGTGCGCCTACCTCGAATCGAACGGTTTTATTGGTTTTAATGGGAATGCTTTCCCATACCCCAATTGCATCGGTTTGACCTTGGTCTAAGATTTCTTTGGTTTCGGTTACAGGATCCCACTCAAAAGCCGTGATATCTGCACCACTAATCTTGTCAATGGGATTTTCAAAATCTACTACTGTAATTTCAAAGGTGCCTCTTCCCGTGTATAAAATAACAGGGAATGTTTTGCTTTCCCCTACTGCAAGTGTTCGCGAATCAGAAATACCATTAGAATCATGTTCTGAAGAATACGCTTTAGCAAAATAGCTTTTGCCCGGTGCAGTTGGATACAAATTGTGAATATCCACATTCGCGTCTGTTCCAGTAACTGTTATATACAATGGATTAGCATAATCATTCCTAAAAAATTCGACATCCACGTTTGCAACCGGTTCTTGTTTTTCATTCATGGTTTTTACTACTGCGATACCATAATTGAGCGGTACATCCGTCTCGTCCCGCAATGCTTTATCCAATTCAATTTGCGTGGGCTGATTTTCATTGGCATCCATTGGAACCAAATCCTCGAATTTGAGCAAATAAGAAGCATGAGTAAAAACCGCGGAAAAATTCGAGCTTGTAGTGTCATCTACCATGCGCTCAAAAGTTCCTTGACTGGTTGTGGTGGCTGTGTTTCCCACTTTACTCGTGTTATTGTATAATCGAATACTAATACCTTGTAAGGGTTGTAAGCTATTGGCATCCACAAGTTTTAAAAAAATCTTTTTTCCATTTAACAAGTCCGGCAAAGATAACGTTACATATTGGGTTTGGTCTTGTTGCACTTCAATATTGGTTTGTTCTGCACTTCTCCCATCCGGTGCAAACGCACTTACGCCATAAAAACCGACTAATAAGTCTTCAATGCGCACTTTTCCTTGGGCATCAGTGGTTCCCCCCGCGATTGGATTGCCCGAACTAATTCCACTCCAATACTGAATGTTCACATTTGGAACTCCCGTATTATTTGAGTCTTCCACAGTTACTTCAATATGCCCTAATTCTGGTTCTGAATCTAATGAATCCAATTCAACGGTTTGAGGAGAAGTAAGAATTGCCACGTTTCTTTTTTCTTCATACGCGCCTTGCGGCACAAAATCAGCATACAACGTGCCACAACTCGCGTCTTTGTTTACCACAAACTGGCCACTACTTACAAATTTTTGACCTGGTGCATCTGGCGTGTGCTGGCACACAAACGAAACCACAATTGTAATATCATCAATTAAGGTATTTTCTACAGAATCTTCAATTCTCACTACAAAAGTGGTTTCAAATTCTGCAATATCAATTTCTAACTGTATTTTTACGGTGTGATCTGCCGCGAGTTCTACAGCATAATCACTTACTTGTACAAAGCCATCTGCATTAATCGAAACAGTAGCACTTGCTTGTTGCTGGTTCAATGCAATGGTAGCAGCACCGCGATCATTCGTAACCAACTCCAGGGTTTCTTCTCCCATTGTAAGACTAATGGTTACATTTTCAAGGGCTTGGTTATCCGCATCAACTACTTTGATATAGGCATTGTATTCGGTTGGTTCTATGTTTAATAGAAAAAAAGCAATTCCTGTAATAATAAGTACAATAATAATGGTGAAAAGAATAAAGGATGGAAATACTTTGTCAATAGGGTCTACTACCTTATAGATTGGAATGTGATCTTGAATTTTGTCCAAAAGACGATAATATTTGTCTTCTATTCCATAATACAAACTTTTAAGGCCCAGAATCATCACCAAGCAAGTAACATTAGATTAATTCACTTATTAAGGTTATTTTATAGTATAGAGATTAGCTGGTTTTTAAGGGTTTCCCTCTTTTTTGCTTTTAGGTGGGGATTTTGAGGGGTTTTGCCGAATACAAGGTTTTTGGGGGCAAGCTACTCAAAGCCGAGATTGAATATGATACCACTCTGAAAAGGGTTCGCTTTTTTGGAGATTTTTTCTTGCACCCGGAAGAAACCATTATACTACTTGAAAAAATTCTTCAAGGCACTCCAATTCCCTTTTCAATCGAAGCAATAGAATCAAAGATTGCGGGTGTTTTAAAAGACCAAAATGCGGAACTCGTAGGCGTTTCCCCCAATGATTTTGCATTGGTACTACAAGAGGCGATTCAAAATGCCAATTCCTGTTAATCCAGTTTGGCGCTTACTCGAACTCGGCTTTTTCTTTGCGAAAGAAAAACCCGGGAAAAAGAAACCTTGGTCGTGGAGTGATTTCAATGGTAACTGAATGGAGATTACTTGAGCTCGAATCCAATAACGCTTTTCAAAATATGGCGTTGGATGAGAGCATTTGCGAACACGTTTCCCAAGGAAAATCTCCCCCTACTATTCGTTTTTTCAAATGGAATCCAAGCGCGGTTTCAATCGGCTATTTTCAATCTTTAGAACAAGAAGTTAACCAAGCAAAATGCAAAGAACTTGGAATAGATATTGTTCGAAGAAGAACTGGCGGGGGCGCGGTATACCATGACCGCGATGGCGAAATAACCTATTCCATGATCGCTCCGGAATCATTTTTTCCAAAAGGAATTACAGAAAGTTATTGGAATATTTGCGGTCACATTATTACGGGCTTGGCCCATTTGGGAATTCAATCCGATTTCAAACCCATAAATGATATTATTGTGTGCGGCAAAAAAATTTCGGGAAATGCCCAAACAAGAAGGAACGGTGTTTTGTTACAGCACGGCACTATTTTGTATGATTTGGATGTTGAAAAAATGTTTTCGCTATTAAAAGTTTCTAAAGAAAAAATTTCGGATAAATTAATCGCTTCTGTAAAAGAAAGAGTGACGTGCATCAAAGACCATGCAAGTGTTTCCCGCCAAGAATTATACGAGGCCCTTCAAAAAGGCTTTTGCGAAAACAAAACCATTATCACTGAAAAAATTTCCGATTCCGAATTAGAAAGAGCACAACAACTGGCCCAAGAAAAATATGCTTCCAAAGAATGGCTGGACTGGCGCTAGCCCCCAAGAGGGATTAAATTGAAAAAAGTTAATCAAGAATTGTATGTAAAAGCGCTGAAATGGATTGTCCGGCTTCTTGAAAAAAATAAGATAAAGTATGCTGTTTTGGGCGGATTGGCAGCGTATGCATATGGCTCCAAAAGAATGCTAGTTGACATTGATTTCTCCATGAGTTATAAAAATATGAAAAAGCTGGCAAAAATTACTGAAAAATCTGTGGTTGAAATGCCTTGGAATGGCGTGAGTTCAACTGGGTTATGGAAAGGATATTATATGGAGCTGAATTATCACGGTATTCGCATTGAAGTTGGAGAAACTACCAATACAAAATTTTTCAACAAAAAAACCAATCAATGGGAAAAATTTCCTGATGCTCTAAAAAACGCTGTTACTAAAAAAATTTTTGGACTAACACTCCCTGTAATGCCAAAAAAAAGTCTTATTGCATACAAATCCAAACTAAAAAGAAAAGTTGATCTGCTGGATTTAAAGAGCCTGTGCTCTTAAACTGGCTCGCCTGTTTTATTGGTGCACGCTTTTTCCTAGTGCATCTTCTGCTGCTTCCATAATGGCCTCGCTAAAAGTCGGATGAGGATGAATGGTTGCAGCGATATCCTCTAACTGTGCTCCCATTTCCATTGCAAGGCTTGCTTCTCCAATCATGTCGGATGCATGTTCTCCAACGATTTGCACGCCCAGAATAACCTGGCTTTGTTTTTCTGCAATTATTTTTACAAATCCGAGTGTTTTGTCTGTGGAAACCGCTCTTCCCAAATTACAAAATGGAAACTTTCCCACTAATACTTCTTTTCCCTGTTCTCTTGCTTCTTTTTCCGTTATTCCAACAGAAGCAATTTCCGGATCGGAAAAAACAACACTTGGAATGGCCACATTATCAAAAGAAACTGGCAAGCCGGCAATAGCTTCTGCTGCTATTTTTCCCATTCGAAATGCTCGATGTGCTAACAAGGGCGGGCCGGTTACATCTCCCACTGCAAAAATGGTGGGGGCGCTGGTTTGACAGCGATCATTAATGCGAATAAATCCTTTTTCATCCAATTGTACTTTGGTATTTTCCAATCCCATGCCATCTGTGTTTGGTTTTCTTCCTAACGCAATCAATACTTTGTCCGCGTGCAAGTCAATTCTTTTTTCTGGTGTTACAAGTTGTATGGTAACGCGGGATCTGGTAGTAGAAACTTTTTTGAAATGAGAATTCAAAAAAAGATGCGCGCCTATTTCTTCTAATTGTTTTTGCACAATCAAAGCGGCTTCTTCTTCTACGTTCGAAAGAATGCGCTCGCTTCTTTGAACAATAGAAACCTGACTTCCAAGCTTTGCAAAAACTGTTCCCAATTCAATGCCAATATATCCGGCTCCTATTATCACAAGTTCTTTTGGAATGTGGGCTACTTGTAATGCTTCTTCCGAATCCATAATCAAGGGGTCTCCCAAATCCAAGCCAGGAATAGAAATTGGCTTGGAACCAGTATCAATAATCGCGTGCTTGAATTCGATTACACGTACTTCGTGCGGGCTTTCCACCCTCAAACGATTTTGGCTTTCAAACTTTCCCGTTCCTCGCACTATTTCCACGTTTCTTTTCTTGCATAAGGTAGCAATGCCTTTCTCTAGTTTTTCGATTCCGGCTTTTTTCCAAGCATCTAATTTTTCTAAGTGAACTTTTGCTTTTTCAAAGTCGATTCCCATTTTTTTTGCGTGCTTGGGATCGGATAAAAACTGAGTGGCATGAATTAGTGCTTTGGATGGAATGCACCCCTGGTTTAAACACACGCCTCCCAATGCTTTGCGATCCACGAGTACGACTTGTTTGCCCAACTGCCCTAATCGTAATGCCGCGACATAGCCTCCCGGTCCTGCCCCCAATACCGCGGTTTCGGTTTCTTCAAGCATTTCTCCCATAACCATGTGCTTTTTCCCCTAAAAACTATCAATTAATAATAATCCCGGGTCTTCCAAGTGTTTCAAAATTTCTTCTAAAAACAAACTGGCTTGGGCACCATCCACTATTCGATGGTCAAACGTTAAGGAAACAGGGAACATTCTTCGAACCACGATTTTTCCTTCTCGAACCACGGCTCTTTCTTGGATTTTACCCAATCCCAAAATAGCCACGTTTGGATGATTGATTACAGGCGTTCCAAACCTTCCCCCAATACTTCCATAATTGGTAATGGAAAAACTGCTTCCTTTTAAATCTTCCAACCTAATTTTTCGTTCGCGTGCTTCTGTAGCGAGTTCTTGGATTTCAATAGCAATCTCTACCATAGACTTGTTATCTGCATTTTTAATTACTGGTACCATTAATCCTTCTTCTGTTTCCACGGCAATGCCAATGTGATAATAGTGTTTGAGTACAATTTCTTGTTTGATATCATCAATTGAAGCATTAAAATAAGAATATTTTTCCAATGCAATTAAACACGCTTTGATTACAAATGGCAAAAAAGTTAAGTGCACGTCATGCCCTTTCAATTTTTCGTTTTCTTTTTTGCGCAATTCCCATAACTTACTAACATCAACCTCATCCATTACGGAGACCGGAACCGTAGTGCGAAAAGACTTGGAAAGGTTTTCAGCAATTGCTTTTCGAATTCCCCTCAAGGGAACTCTCTCTTCTCTGCCATGCATGGCTTCTATGGTTTGACCGCCTTGTTTACTGGCCACAAAAGAAACCGATGGCGTTGTTTTCTTTTCATTAAATCGTTTTACATCTTCATCACTAATTCTTCCTCCCGGTCCCGTGCCAGGCACTTGTTTGATATTCACTCCCAACATGCGTGCTAGTTTTCGCGTGTGAGGCATGGCCAATACATCTCCTCTTTCTTGTGGGGTGTGAACGGGTGTTGGAGTGGGAGTGGAAGCGGTCTCTACAGAACACACTTTTGGTTTTGCTTGGGGAATTTCTTTTTTGGCTTCTGTTATAGCGGGTGTTTTTTTTACTTTTTCGCCTGGTTCTCCAATTGAAACCAGTATCTGCCCTACTTTTATTTTTTCTCTGTTTTTGACGTGTAATTTTAAAATCGTTCCAGTGGCTGGAGCAGGCAATTCCACCACCGCTTTATCGGTTTCGACCTCTGCCAAGCTTTGGTCTTGTTTTACTTTTTCTCCTTCTTCCACCAACCATTTGACTAGTTCTCCTTCGGTAATTCCTTCTCCAACATCAGGAAATCTAAATTCTGTTACCATTGCGATTTCACCTAAAACCTCACTATTTTTTCTACTTCAAATGCAATCCTTTCAGAAGACGGAATAAAATCGTTTTCCAAGCGATAATAGGGCATAATCGTATCAAATCCCGTAATTCGAGTAATGGGGGCTTCCAAATCCAATACATTGCGTTCTGCAATCGTAGCCGCGATTTCTGCTCCCAATCCAAGAGTTCTGGGCGCTTCGTGAACAATAGCCAGCCTACCGGTCTTGTGCACGCTATCCTGAATGGTTTCAAAATCCAATGGAGAAAGACTCCTCAAGTCAATGAGCTCGGCACTAATTCCTTTTTTGTCCAATAATTCCAATGCTTTTATGCATTGGGGCACCATGGTTCCAAAACTCACCATACTAACGTGTTCGCCGGGTTTTACGATTTTTGCTTTTCCAAGAGGAATTTCAAAAAAATCTTCTTTTACTTCTTGTTTTAATTGACGATACAATTTCATGGGTTCAAAAAAAATCACGGGATCCGGGTCAAAAATAGCACTCAATAATAACCCTTTAGCATCATTGGGGGTGGAAGGCATTACCACTTTCAATCCTGGCGTGTGAATAAAAATGCTTTCCGTGCTTTCCGAATGATGTTCTAACGCTCTAACCCCGCCCGAACAAGGCGTTCTTACCACTAGTGGACAAGAATACTTTCCTCTAGTACGATTGCGCATTCGAGCCGCATGAGAAATTAGTTGATCAAAAGCAGGATAAATAAAACCCGAAAACTGTATTTCCGCTACTGGTTTAAAACCCGCAATTGCCAATCCAATACTGCTTCCCACAATACCACTTTCGGATAAGGGCGTATCAATCACTTTTTTTTCGCCAAACTTTTTTTGCAGGCCTTCTGTAACCCTAAAAACGCCGCCATTCAATCCCACGTCTTCTCCTAATAATAATACACTCGAATCTTTTTCGAGTGCATGAAACAACGCGGAATTCAATGCTTGAATCATATTCATTTGGGTCATACTTTTCCTTCTTCTTGGTTTTTCCAGTTTTGTAACTTGTTTTTTTGTTGTTCTAATTCGGGTGTTTTTTTTTCAAACAAAAAATCAAACATTTCACCAACTTGTGGTTGGGATAGCGCTTCATAGATTTGAACGCTTTTTTCGATCTGGCTTCGAATTTGGATGCCAAGTGTGTCTTCCCATTTTTCCGTCCACAACCTTTTAGTTTTCAAATAGTGTTGCATGCGAAGAATAGGATCTCTTTTTTTCCAGTATTCTACCTCTGTTTTCGTGCGGTACTTGGTTGCGTCATCTGCAGTAGTATGATCGGCCATGCGATAGGTAACCAGTTCGACTAAAGTAGGGCCGCCCCCAAAACGTGCTTTTTCAATAGCGGTTCGTGCCACCCTATAAACCGCTAGCACATCATTCCCATCTACTTGAATTCCATCCATTCCATACGCCAAGCCCTTTTGCGCGAGTGTTTGAGCATGCGATTGTTTTTTTCTTGGAACACTAATCGCGTATTGATTGTTTTGACAAAAAAACACGCACGGCACTTGGAATACTGACGCAAAGTTTAGTGCTTCGTGAAAATCTCCTTCTGAGGTAGCGCCGTCTCCAAAAAAAGTGGCCACTACTTTTTTTTCATTGCGCAGTTTAAATGCCCAGGCAATTCCAACCGCATGCAATGGGTGGGTTCCAACCGGAACGGAAATCGGCAAAATATTTAATCCGGAAAATTGTTGTCCTTTTTCAAAACCGCCAAAGAGTTGATAGATGTCCTCTGCTTTGGCACCCAAGGCCCAAATCAAAGCGTTTTCTCGAAAAGAAGGAACCAGCCAATCGTTTTTTTTCAAAGCTAAGGCTACGCCCACTTGGGCTTCTTGTCCTAAAATTTGTGCAAACGTTCCAATCCTTCCCGCACGCTGTAGCTTCAAGCATTTTTCATCCGCGATTCGTGCAAAAACCATCCAACGGTATAATTGTTTGAGTTCTTCTTTGGATAGTTTGGGCAAGAGCGTTTTGTCTGCTTTTCCATCCTTGTCCAGTACTTGAACAAACTCCACTTTTCCAGAAAAAACCGTTTTTTTTGCCACGAAAACCGCTATTATTAGACATTATAGTTTAATAAAACAGCTTTTTTTTGCTACTGCAAAAAAAACCTGGGAAAAAAAGGGCTACGCCATCAGCTTTTTTTGCCTTGCAAAGGGCCTAAAAAAAAGTGGGGCTACGCCAGGCTATTGGAAACTGTCCCGTTGCTCCTAAAAAAATCGCCTGCCTTGAAACTGCTCCTTACAAATGGCCCGCTTTGGCAGTACAAAAAGCCTTTTTTCAGGGCCTCGCTTTTCAGCTCGGCAAACTCGTTAGGGTTTACAAATCGGTGTACTGGATAATGATCTGGAGCGGGTTGTAAATACTGGCCCAGCGAAAGCAATTCAACACCAGCGTTTCGCAGGTCTTCCATGGTTTTTAGTATTTCTGCTTTGGTTTCGCCCATGCCCAGCATTAAAGCGGATTTGGTATAAACAGTAGGAACGATTTCTTTTGCCAAACGCAATACTTTTAGAGATTGTTCATAATTTGCCCTTTGATCTCGTACTTTTTCTTGTAGCCGCTTAACAGTTTCAAGATTGTGCCCGAATACATCGGGCTTGGCATTCAAAACCGTTTCAATGCATTTTTTTTCTCCGCAAAAATCAGGGGTCAAAACTTCCACTTTTGTTTTTGGATTTAGTTTTTTGATTGCTAGAATGCAATTTGCAAATTGTCCTGCTCCGTAGTTTGATAAATCATCTCTGTCAACGGAAGTAATTACAACATATTTTAGCTTCATTTTTTGAATGGTTTCTGCAAGTTTTTTTGGTTCTTGTGCTTCCAATGGATTTCCTTTTTTAGCGGTTTTTATCGCACAAAATCGACAGCCTCTTGTGCACGTGTCTCCGAGTATCATAAAGCTTGCGGTTCCGGCACTCCAACATTCTGTCATGTTCGGGCAGTGCGCTTCTTGGCACACGGTGTGAAGCTGTTGTCCTTTTACTTGTTGTTTAATCCAATTGTATTGTTCCGTGGTGGGCGGGCGAATTTTCAGCCAGCTTGGTTTTGTGAGCATATTCTCCAATAGGCAATTATAGAATAATAAGTTTTGGGGGATATCTCCTGTTTGGAAAAAAAGCAGAAAGGTTTTTTCCTTGCAATTTTGAAATGACTTTATAAACACCCTTTCAAAGAGTGAATAACAAAAACACTTTTGGAGGTGTATTATAAATGGAAAAATCGTTTCCCCTATTATCGGTTTCCTTGCTATTGGCAGCCATTATTCTGGGCGGTTCTTTGATTGCCAGCAGCCCTAACCAACTGTCTATTGAATGGCCACAACTTCCCAATGCCAATGCCCAACCCATTGAACCAGATCCTCTTGCAAACCCCACTCTCTTGCCTGAGCAAGATGCCAGAAGCCTAACGGTTTTTGGAAGCCATACGGTTTCTTTTGAACCAACCCAAGCAGAATTGTTTCTATCGATTGAAACCATTGCCAATACAGCTCAAGCATCCCAACAACAAAACGCTGAACAGACCCAAGCAGTAATTGCTGCCTTGGTTGATGCGGGTATTCCGGCAGAAAACATTCAAACCACTTCTTTTTCGGTTCACGAAAAAAACAAGTGGAATGCTAGTCTTGGTACCGCGGTTTTTGAGGGATTTGAAACCATTCATTCCCTTAAAATAACAGTAGTGGATATCGAAGAAACCGGCAGCATTATTGATACGGCAATTGAAGCGGGCGCCAACCGCTTTTCGCACATTCAATTCTCTGTGAACAACAACCAACAAATCGGATTGCAAAACCAAGCCTTGCAAGAAGCAGGTCAACGCGCCCAAGAAAAAGCCGTTGTATTAGCGAATAGTTTGGGATTGCAATTGGATGGCATTCAAGCGGTTCAAGAAGGAAATATTTCCTTTTCACCTTATCGCTATTCTTTGAATAAAAGCGCGGACGAAATGGCGGCTGTTTCCCCCACCCCTATTTTACCGGGCGATGTTCAAGTAAGCGCACAAGTAACCCTTGTATATGCCATTAAATAGAATGGATTTTTTCATTCCCTTTTACTTCTTTTTTTTCTTTTTTTTTTTGGTTATGGCTTTTTAATCCTTTAATTACACTTATTAGTATAATAGCGATTTTTTATGCCCTCTTTAGATTCTATTAAAAGCGCGTTAAAAGACCTTCAAAACGGCAAACTCATTATTTTGGTGGATGATGCCAATCGAGAAAATGAAGGAGACCTTATTCTGGCGGCAGAAAAAGCCAGTAGCCAAAACCTTAATTTTATGGGACAATTCGCGCGTGGCCTAATGTGTGTTCCTATCACCAAAGAAAGCGCGTTACAATTAGACTTGCCCTTAATGACAATCCAACAAGACCATTTTGGAACCGCTTTTACGGTTTCCGTGGACGCTAAAAAAGCAGGAACCGGCATTTCCATGCCAGACCGTTTAAAAACCATTCAAGTACTGGCTTCTCCAAAAGCCACTTCAAACGATTTAGTACGACCAGGCCATATTTTTCCCTTGGTAGCTAGAGAAGGAGGGGTGCTAGAACGAGCCGGGCACACGGAAGGGGCATTGGATTTAATGAAACTAGCGGGCCTTCAACCAAGCGCGGTTATTTGTGAAATTCTAAAACCCAATGGTGAAATGGCGCGCTTGCCAGAACTCATAAAATTCAAGAAAGAGTGGGGCCTCAAACTCATTTCAATTCATGATCTAATCAAGTATCGATTAAAACAACAAGGAAAACAAGTCAGGCAAATAGCCGCTCCAATCATTTTCACGGAGTTTGGAAAGTTTAAGAGTGTTTTATACCAAGATTCTGCATCCAAAGAAGAATACTTAGCCTTGATAAAAGGAAACGTAAAAGGAAAAAAGAATGTTTTGGTGCGCGTGCATTCTGCTTGTTTAACAGGCGATGTTTTTCATTCCAGGCATTGTGATTGTCGACCCCAGCTTGAAAGTGCGCTCAAACAAATCGCCAAAGCCAAGCAAGGCGTTTTATTGTATATTCCGCATCACGAGGGAAGAGGCATTGGATTGGCGAACAAGCTCCAAGCCTATGAATGGCAAGCAAAGGGCAAGGATACTTTGGAAGCCAATTGGGCTTTGGGCATGCCAACAGACAAACGCGATTATGGGGTTGGCGCGCAAATCCTCGCGGACTTGGGATTAACCTCAATTCGCATTCTAACCAATAATCCCAAAAAATTGGTTGGATTGCAAGCATTTGGCTTGAAAATCACCAAACAAGTTCCTATTAAAATCAAACCCAACAAGCATAACAAAAAGTATTTGAAAACCAAAAAGGAAAAAATGGGACACTTATTGTAAGGTCGGGAAAAAAGTGAGAAAACATTCCTGAAAAAGCGATTTTTGATCTATTAGTAGTGTATGCCGGAAGCAAAGTGAACAGCGCTAGTGATACTGCCTATACTGCGAAAGTACCTTTTTTGTCAGAGTCCAATCAAGGACCCTATAACAAAGTGTATGGCTATTTTTTGTCCCAATGCCAAAAAAAAGGATTAAAAGCCGGCTTTGCAACCGTAAAAGATTTCCTAAAACCGGGTTTGTTTCAAAGCTGTTGGACTTTCAATAAAACCTGGAAACGTTTTAAAAAACCAGTATCGGCCACCATTCTTTTTGACAAGTTTTTACCCACCACTTCTTATCGAAAAAGAAAAAGAGCATTAATACTCACATCGAAAAAAGAGTCTTTATTAAACAATGAAAAAACCGTGGAATTGTGCACTGACAAACTCGCTACTTTTAACGCATTCCCAAAATCTTCTCTTCCCACTGTTGAAGTAAAAGACATTTCCAAAAAAGCCTTGCTAGCCGCCAAAAAAGAATTGGATGTTTTAAAAAAACAACAGTTTGCTCCAAGCGATTTTGGACAAGAATACGTGTTAAAAAATCGCTATGGCTGGGGGGGCAGTAGTATTTTTAGGTTAAACTTTCGAGAAAATCTGGAAGAAATCATTCAAACAATTAAAAAAAAGGCCAAGAAAACCGCCAATCTTTTTTTTGTGCTCCAGCCTTTTTTGTTGTTTAAAAAGGGTTTTTCGTTTGCCAAACAAAAAGGTCGTATGGATTTGCGTGTTGTAGTGCTAAACCAAAAAATCCTTCAATGCTATGCGCGAACCGCTAAAAAAGGGGATTTTCGGTGTAATTTGTCTAAAGGGGGCCTGATTTTTTACGTGAAAAAAGACCATCTTTCAAAAGGAATTCAAAAACTCATTCAACGGATTACAAAAAGACCCTTGTTTCGACGCGGTTTTTTTTCCTTGGATTTTGTTCAAAGCAACGACCAAAACTTATATTTGTTAGAGGCAAATGCAAGTCCTGGATTGTATTGGGATCCTAACAGTTCAGAAGACGAAGCGAGCACTAAAAAACTGATTCGATCATTGGTTGCAGAATTCAAAAAAATGGTAAAGTAATGCTATCGCATTACTCTTTTCCGGCTTCGCCTCTTTCTTGGGCTTGTTTTTGTTCTGCCAAAAATTTTTCACCTTTTTGTTTTAAAAAAGAAAACATTTCGCTGGCAAGTTGTGTGTTAAATACTCCCGTCATTCTATTTTTTCTGTTTTTTTCAGTGCTTGTTTCAGTATTTTCCGTATTCGCCTGATTTTTGCTGGGTGTATTTTCAGCTTTTGCTCGTTCATATAAATTTTTTTGTTGAGTTCAATGGCCAGTGCACTGGTTCCTTTAAATTTCCGTGCAAAATTGAGGATATTGGCGCGTTCGCCCCAATAGGGAACGTTATAGCGCGTTTGGTACCCTTCTTTTTCAAATGCGTTTTTGAATATTCGGGATATTTTTTTTGGACAGCTTTGATGTTTTTGGTTTACAATTCCTACTTCCGGCCGGTCTTTTTTGGAGTCCATGCTGTGCCCGTCCAGAACCAATAAGGGCTTGGAGGTTTTTTGAATCATTTCTTGCAATTGCCGGTAAAATGGGTCATAATAGGATTTGAGTCTTGCTTCAATGATTTTTTTGGACGGCTTTTTTTGGTAGACAAGAGTGTTATCCCATGCCTTGTTGATAATCACTCCTTGGTCAGAATTCCAGTCCCTACGCTTTCGATTTGGGTCCACAAAAAAACGGTTAGCGGAAAACACCAGAGCGGGAAAGCCCAAATCAGCAAAAATTTTTTCGGTTCCAAAGTCGATGTGGCGGTACATTTCTTTTTTGCGCATGGCGTATTGCGCGGAGTCCTTTGGAAGCAGGATTCCCGCATGGGGAACGGTAATAATTATTTTCATGCGCTTTCCTTCTTGCGTTCTTCCACGTTTTTCTTTATGAAAGCAAGAATTTTTTGGGCAATCTGGTTTTTAAAGATTTTTTGAAGCATGCCGGGCGTAAAATTGACTTCAATCAGAACATGCTTTTTTTGGCTGGTTTTAAGGAAGTCTACCGAGCAAACGCGCATGTTTAGATAAGAGGCAATTGCTTTTGCCATTTCAATCAGTTCACTGTCCAGCGGAACAAACTCGGCATTTCCCCCTGTTGAAACATTAGCGCGCCATTCGCCTTCCGCGCCTTTGCGTCGAATCCCCAGGACTTCGCTTCCGATTATCAGGACGCGGTAATCCGTGGCCTCGGATGCAACAAATTCCTGGCCCGTAATGAATTCTCGGAACAAGGTCAGGGTTTCAAGCAATGGCAAAAACTCTTTTTTGGAGTTTGCAAGCATGACTCCTTTTCCGCCAAAGCCCGACAACAGTTTTACTACTGCCGGAAAACCGATTTTTTCTGCCAGTTCATTGGCTATTTTGGGCGAAACGCAGATGTAAGAATCTGGAACGGGCAATCCCAGCCGTACAGCTGCCTGAATAGAAAGGTATTTGTGATTGCAGACCTGAAATCCTTCCGTGCTGTTCACCAAAAAAACAGTGCTTTCTTCGAGAATGTCCAATAATATTTCCATTAAGCGGTAATCTTCAAAAAAACCGCGTGCCCAGACCGCGTCAAAAGAATCCAATGAGGTGTCCTTGTAAAATGCCTGGCTTTTTCCGTTTTCTAGAGCAATGCGGACTTTTTTGATGGAAACATAGGTAACTGTTTCAAAAAATTCTTTGGCTTCCTGGATAATCATTTGTTTTACATTATCTCCGCCTGGGCCGGCTACAATGCAAAGCTTGGCCATGCTATTCGCCTCCACAGCGTTCCACAAGGAATTGAGCGATTAACCCAAACAAGTTTTGGCTGGTGATTTGGCTCATTTCTTCTAATCCAACCATTGAAGAAACACCCACTATTTTTCCGTCAATGGTTTCTATCGTAGCTATTTCCAGTCCCACAGCGCGACTGGCCTGGATAACATTGTAGGTTTCAGCTTCTCCCAATCGTATTAAGCGCCCTTTTTTCTCAAACTCGTTTTTTTGGGAATTAAAGGAAAATTCCGCTGAAAAAACGTTTTCGCCAATCGTAATACTGGTTACTTTGGCGCCGGTTGGCTGTTCGCGCATCATTATGCAGTCCAAGGGAGTGGGCAGGCTGTTGACAACGCTTTGCAGGCTGGAAAGATTTTCACAGCGCGTACTTTGAATGCGCTGCGCGCCATGATACGCTGTAATCATGCAGGGCATGGAAAAATCTTTTACAGTCGAGGAAATACTGCTCAAATCTGCAAACACCATGGTGCGTGGAATCGGAACGTCTTTGCGGTTTAATACGTGAAAGAGATAGGGTTCGTTGGACAATAAAAAAAAGCTTTCCGGTTCGATGGGGGAAAAAATGCCATGTTCGGCAATTTCGGATAATACTGGTTCCATGAACGCCATAAAACTAGGGGGTAATTGGAAAAAAACGCCATCCATTTTTAAAAAAAAATCTTGTGCACCAACCAAAAAAGGCTTGTTGTTTTTGACACCCAATCCGATTTCAGCAATGCTTTGAAAAATCCCTGTTGCCTTTTGCTGGTTGAGGGCATCCACCAGTTTTTTGGTTTGCGGGGTTTCAGTTTCAGCAATTACCCCTATTTTCATGCTGGCTCTTCTCCGGTTTCCGGGTTTTTTCCTTTTGTAGTGTTTGGCTTCCAAATGGGGGTTACCTTCGGCTCTTCTATTTTGCTTGAAACATGCTCTGAAATAATGTCTTTAATCAAAGCGTGCTTTCGCCATAATCGCCGCAAATGCTTTTCAGCGCCCTTGGAAAGGCTCTTGTACATGTTGGCGTCCGTGTACGTGATTCTTTTGGACAACAGCCAGTATGCCGAAGACCCTTTTACTGCAAAAATAATGTATCCGCGTTCTTTGTCGGTTTTTCCCATGGCCCCTTCCATAAGGTTATAATTTACCGTGTAAACCCCGCCGGTTTCAGAGCTGGGATCTAACACAATAATGTCGTTTTCGTTTACCCCGATGCCCACTACATAATGCCCGGTAGTGGCATCGGGAAACAAAATCGGTTTTTTATACCAGAGCATGAGCAAAGCCCCTTCCCCCAACCAGTTTTTTAATTCATCTCGCAGGTTTTTGACGTGCGTATACGGCACGAGCTTGGACAGAACCTCTCCTTTTGTGAGCTCATGAACGGCTTTTATGATTTCTTCGGGCTCGTTTCCGCCCGGCACTTTAGTCTGGGCTTTTTGGGCGATGACTTCCTGAGAGAATTCAAGCCCGAAAAAAGACAGAATCATGCTTGCAGAAGCCGGCCCACAATAGGATTTTTTTTGGGCTACAAAATTGGTTAATAGGTTTTCAAAACTGGAAAGATTGGTGTGAACGCGCTGAATTCCCACTTTTTTTCCAATAACTTCTTGGTTGGGGATAAAAAAATCAAAGCCATCGTCCAAATGGATGTGAACGCCTTTTTCGGTTACAGAAGCCACTTCTCCAACAAAGTTATCTATTTTGATTATGGTGCCTGGCTTAATTCCTTTTTTGCGAACCACGGGTGCTAGTAATAAATTGCTCCAGTGCTTGTGAAACGCAAAAATAATGACTCCAAACAATCCAACAATAAACACTACAATAATCGTGTTTACAATTACATCAATAAAAGATAGTGAAAAGCCCGAATAAAGCAAGGCCGCGTTTAACAATACCAATACCAAAAAAAGCTGTAGAATCATAAAAATACTGCTAAAAAGGCTTTTGTTAATGCCAAACTCTTCAAACCGGTCTTGTAACAAAACTTTTTTTACAAATCCTTCTAATAGCTTAATGGCAATGGCAATTGCAATGTATCCGATGAGCATAATGAGTAAGAAAATAATGAGATTTGGAACCACTGCTAATAACTTTTCAAACACAATGTCTCCAACATTTATATTGAAAACGCGTAACACCAGAATGAGAATGGATAACCATATTACTAATTCTACTAGGCTCCCAACCATTTTAGCATCTTTGTGTGCAAACAGATTGCCACTTTGAAGTACTCTTCCCAATACCACTCTAATAAGGCGTGCAAGAATAACGCCTCCAATAATCAATATAGCAGCCAGAACCAATGGATTTTGAAATAAAGCAGCATCTATGACCATAGATAATCACATAAAAGACGCGTCCAAGGCTTTTAAACTTTATTGGAGTGGATTTGAATTGCAAGAAAAACAGTTAAATATTCCAACCTCCTTTTTCTTGGCATGTCAACCCCCCCAATCAAATCGAGTGTTCCGCGAAAAAAAACGCGTCTTGGTGCTCGTGCTGCTGACAAGTTAGCCCGATGGGCGGGCAGCTGGACTTTTATTACCCTCTTTTTTCTTTTCTTATTGGTTTGGATTGCATTGAACGCGATCTGGTTGCTTTCTCCGCAACAATGGGATCCGTATCCTTTTATTCTATTGAATCTCGTACTGTCTTGTTTGGCTGCTATTCAAGCCCCCATTATTTTAATGTCCCAAAACCGAGCAGCCGAAATTGATCGAGAAAGAGCACGCAAAGACTATTATATTAACCGCAAAGCCGAAAAAGAAATCAAGGTACTCCAATTGGATTTATTAGAAATCAAAGAACACTTATTTGAAAAACCATTAGACCAGCGCACGGAAAAACTAGAAACTGATATTAAAAAGCTCCAAGAAGAATTAGAAACGCTAAACAAAAGTCACTAAGAGGAAAAAGTTATGCCACGTATTAAATGGACTCCTGTAGAACAAACTCGAACGCAGAATGCCCATCGGATGAAAAAAGTAAGCCAAACCACGATTGATAAAATTTTGGAAGCCAGTCAAGAACGATTCAAAAAAGAGCTAAAACAGTCCCCCCATAACCGCGCATTCTGGGAGCACTACTTATATTCCACTGCTCGTTATCGTCTTATTGCCGCTTTAAAAAAGCTCTATATTCAAGATGCGACTATTAGAAAAGACCTATTAGTCGCTGCTAAAACGTTAGCTACAAAATCGGCGGCGCGTATTCAAGCAAAAAAAACAAGTAAGTTACAGGGGGATACAGAAGCAATAGCCGCTTGGTTAACATTTAGAACAACGATTGAGACCCGCTTAGGAAAAAGAGCCAAGAGATTTTTAGCGTTATTGGATGAAATGCACACACAAACACTTCCATAATAAAAACCGCTAAGGCGAGTGTTAGTGCGCGTTTTGTTCTAGAAAAGCATCGGATTGAACATGCCTGTTAATATTGTGAATGATTTGAATGGTTTCAGTCCTGCTTAGTTTTACTTTCTCGTTTTGTTCAAATACTTTGGGGTTTCCTTCACACAAGGCAAGGGTGGGCAAAGCCATAAAGAGAGGGATTGCACAAAATGTGCGCAATCCTTTCAATTCTGCGGGCAGCCTTTTAATATACTCCACGGATGCTTGCACGTGCTTTTTAGCATCAACCACCATTTCTTCCAGAATGAGTTTTCGCTTTTCTTCGTTTTGTGGTTCAAAAACCCGTTCTACTTTTATACCATATTTTTCAAATAATTGCCTGGGCCAAAACACTCTTCCCTGAGAAAAATCCTTGGAAAAATCACGAATAATATTCACTTTTTGAAGCAATAAACCAAATTCTTCCGCGCTTTTTTTCAATGCTTGTTGGCCGGTTAGTTTGAACTTGTACACAAACAAATCCGTTAAATAAAATCCAACCGTTCCGGCCACGTAATAACAATACTTGTTTAATTCCAAAAAAGTTTTGATTTCTCGCTGACTGTACTCGTTCATTCCCCAAACCATTTCTTTCAACCATTTTAAAGCGATTTTTTTGGCTTTGGGATTCAAACCGGAAAATTCTTTTAGAACTGGTTCAAATTGGTTCACTAATTGAATATCATGCTTATCCCATATGAATGGTAATAATTCGTTTGTAAGTTTTTTCAAGGCGATGGGATCTTCTTTTTTGAGAACCATTCTAAACCGCTTGAAATACCGTTCTTTTTGTTGGAGGGATAATTTGGAATCTTCGATTGAATCTGCAAAACGGCATAACAAATAAAAATTGCCCACGTCTTGCCGTACTACTTTGGGCAAGCGCGGAATGCACACGGCAAAGCTCCTGGAAACCAATGCCAATAACTTGTTAGAATGAGCAACTCCCACAATCTCACTTACCAAAAATAAAGCAAAAACAGGTTTATTAGGATAGTACACTGCCTTTTTGGAGGAAAAAACCCCAAACCGTTTCCTTTAAAAAGCTTAGAATACCCTAAGATTTCTATGGAAACTGTTTCTAGTGAAAGCGAGACAGGTGATGCCCTTGGCGACCAACGTGGGGCACCACATCGTGGCAGACCTTTACTTTAAGGAAACTGCCTTTTTGAACAGTGTCCGCTCTATTCGACCTCTAGTTGAAGCAAGTATTCAAGAAGCCAATCTAACAATTTTGGGTCATCATTTTCACCAATTTTCTCCTTTTGGCGCTACGGGAATCTTTTTGTTATCTGAATCACACGTGGCTTTTCACACCTGGCCAGAACACGGTTTATTGTGCATTGATGTTTTTTCGTGTAGCGCTGAAAATAAAACCGAAAAATTCATGGAAGCACTAACACGAAAAATAAAACCCATTAAAATAAAAAAAACCGAGGTTGTGCGGGGAAAAACACCTGAAAAAGAGTCGGTTTCTTTTCCTGCTGTCAATCAAGCATTGCTGTGAGCAATAGGGTGATATATCGCCCATTTTTTTGGACTATTTAGGGAGGGGCAAGAATGGACAACAAGTGGTTGGAACGCAAAGTGATTGTATCGCTCCAAATCAAGCCCAAGACCGCCTGGCAATTATTGGAAGACCTGGATTGTAGTGCCAAACAATTAGCAGAGGCAATCATCCATTTATTAAAAAAAGAATTAATTCGAGAAAAAAAAGGCATTTTATCCAGTTCCATTCAACCAAAATGGGATCCAATTGTTTTCAAGCATTTTTCCTGCAAACCAAAGCAATTCTTTGATTCCAATAATGCTTTGTTCAAGCGTTTTAGGATCTTTGGAAAGGGATTTATTCCACAAGAACTGCATTTAAACCAACAACGCGTAAACGACATTGATTTGTTTAATAAGCTTAGTGTAATGACTTTGAAAAAAGACATCGCCGATGCTTCGATTGCAGTTTTAGGGGATGATGATTTGTTCAGTTTGGCCTTAGCCCTAACTGGTTTGCCCAAAAAAATAACTGTTTTTGAAATTGATAAAAAAATCTTAGAATACATTGGAAAAATTGCTCAAAGAGAGGGATTTGAAATTGACTTGGTTCAACACGATATTTCTAAACCATTACCTCAAAAGTATGTGGAAAAATTTGATGGATTTGTAACCGAACAACCTGAAGCCAGGATTGGATTGTATTCTTTTTTGCGTTTTGGCACCAAGGCATTAAAACCAAATGGCTGGGGTTATTTTTCTCTAACATGCGTTGAAAATTCATGGTCAAAATGGCGCCAGCTTCAAGCAGACCTTTCTCAAAATGGTTTTGCCATTACGAGTTTAATAGAACAATTCAGCACGTATTTGGATGATGACCTGGAAGAAGATTATGATAACCTGCGTTTTGTTCGAGCCCTTCCATTCAAACCGGCGAACGAACAACAAAGAGTTTATACCGCCGCTTTAGTGCGCATTCAAAGCACGGGAAATCACACTCCCTTGCGAGTACCCAAACCTCGAAAAGGAGAATCTTTTTTTGTAGACGAAGAAACCGTGGTAGAAGAAGCCATTCCATTCAATGCTAGTAAATAGTAGCTACTATGTGTGGATCATAAAAGGTACTTTTAGTGGCAATCTACTCTATCCAAACTTTAAAGCACAGTCTTGTTGTTTTCTTTTTATGAAGCGATTTGTAGATTTGGATTCTGCCGCCCAGTACAATATTTTTAATGCTGTTAAAGAACTGAAAGAGAGCGGTTTGGGCTATAAACGCATTATTAAGAAGCTACGAGAAGAGAAAGAAATTAATCTTTCTTTGGGAACACTTTCATATTGGTTTAACAACAATGTGAAAATGGTTGGTGGAGAAAACTATTTTGAAACCAAACCCAGCAGAGAATTGTCTTATGTTTTAGGAGTTTTGTTTGGCGATGGCTCTCTCTCGTTAGACAAGAGAAAACAAGAGTACAAAATTCGACTTGACGCGATTGACTATGATTTTGTAGAAAAATTTTCTGCTTCCGTTTCGAAACTTTTAGGAAAAGAACGCTATTATTCAATCTGTTATCCTAAGAAAAAAATCTATTCAACACAAATCCAAAGCAAGCAATTGTACTATTTTATCAAATCGATTAAAGAAAACTTTGACAAAGGAAAGCCATTTATTGAAACGTATCCTGCCGAGTTTATTATGGGATTGGCTGATTCGGAAGGAACTTCTTCTTTCAGCCCAAAAACCTCTTGGATAAATGTTGTTGTTGCCCATAGCGCTAATTTGGCTTTGCTTCGCTATGTAAAATGGTTGTTATTTGAAAAGTTTGGGGTGCAAAGTAAATTAAGACGAGTAAAAACAGCGGGGATGAGAGATTCAGTTATTGATGGG